>NZ_CALGPS010000127.1 GCF_937959425.1 uncultured Dialister sp. | reverse complement strand
CCAGCTTAGGTCGTTGTGCAGCTTTAAGTAAAGCTACTTTTGTCGTTTACTATAATTTATGAAATGGGGCCGCAGTGCGGCCCCATTCCAGAGGAGTCGGCCCGTTGGGCGCTGAAGGGTTCTCAGGTTTGACCGGCCTTTGGGCCGGAGGGTTCTTAGGTTTGACGGGTCCTGCGGACCCGAGGGTTGTGGTGGCCGCTTCGCGGCAGTATGAAGCCAGCGTTACGGGATTGCCTTCCCGCTCCTGCGGACCACAGACCACAGTCACTCTATCTTCTATCTTCTATCTTCTATCTTCTATCTTCTATCGTCTATCTTCTATCGTCTAATTTCTATCGCCTATCTTCTATCACAATTTTCCCTGGGCTTCCAGCACTTTTCTGCCGCTCCCATAATGGCCAGCTGGGCGGATTCGAAGGTGAGGCCGCCCTGGAAGTACATGACGTAGGGCGGGCGCACCGGGCCGTCGGCGGACATTTCAATGGTGGAGCCCTGGACGAAGGTGCCTGCTGCCATGAGGATGGGGTCTACGTATCCCGGCATGGGTCCCGGCACCGGAGTGGCGTCAGAGTCTACGGGAGACCAGTTCTGGATGGCTTCTGCGAAACGGCACATATTTTCTTCGGAGTCCAGCGTCACCGTGGTGATGAGGTCAGTGCGGAGATGACCCGGTTCAGGACTTGTCTTGAAGCCAATGAGTTTGAAAACCGCGGCGCAGAATTCAGCGCTCATCATGGCCTGTCTTGTCATGTGGGGCGCCAGGAAGAGGCCCTCGAAGAAGGGGCGGTAGGAAGCGGCGTAAGAGCCCATTTCAGCGCCCAGTCCCGGGGCTGTCCATACGTAGGAGCAGAGTTCCACTAAATCTTTTCTGCCGCAGATATAGGCGCCGGTGGGAGCCAGGCCGCCGCCGGCGTTTTTAATGAGGGAACCGGCGGTAATGTCGGCGCCCAGTTCGATGGGTTCTTCTTTATTTGTAAATTCACCGTAGCAGTTATCCACAAAGCAGATGGTTTCCGGGTTCTTTGCTTTCACCGTATCAATGATTTTCTTAATATCTTCAGGGAAGAGGGAGTCCCTCAGCATGTAGCCCCGGGAGCGCTGGATTTCTACAAGTTTCGTATTTTCATCCACTGCGTCCGCAATGGCTTTGAGGTCATAGGTATTTCCCTTCAGCGGCACTTCTTTGTAGTGAACACCTTTGGAAATCAGATTTCCCGGAGCATTTCCTGTAATGCCGATGACGCTTTCCATGGTATCGTAGGGAGCTCCTACCGCAGACACCATGGTATCACCGGGCTGGAGAAGAGCCAGAAGGACCGTAGCCAGGGCGTGGGTGCCGGATACGAACTGGGGACGCACCAGGGCACTTTCCGCGTGGAATATGTCGCACCAGATTTCTTCCAGCTTCTCCCTGCCCGGGTCGCCGTAGCCGTAGCCGTTGGAAGGGGCAAAGTGGTAGGCGGAGAGGTGGTGCTTCCGGAATGCGGTTAATACTTTTTCTGTGTTGAAGAGAGAAATCTCTTCCATTTCATGAAAAACAGGCGCACAAAGAGCGAGCGCCTCTTTCTGTACCTGTTCAAGTTTTTGATTCATTTGTTAGTCTCAGATCCTTTGAATAGTAGATATTGCGTGCTTGTAAATCAGCTGGGAACGGTTTTCGCTCACCAGAAGAACGGTGAAGCTGTCGAAGGATTTGACCTTTCCCTTCAGCTGTACGCCATTCATGAGAAATATGCTGACCGGAACATTTTCTTTTCTGGCTTCATTCAGAAATGTGTCCTGCAGATTCATTTTTCCATCCATCTTGTTTCTCCTCCAAAATATGAAATGACATAGGCCTTGATTTCCCTGTACCATATGTCTTCCTCCGATGGGCCGCGTTCCACCCAGTGAATATATGGCATTCTTCTGTACCAGGTCAGTTGTCTTTTGGCAAAGTGCCGGGTATTTTTCTGAATCAGCTCTTCTCCTTCCTCAAGGGAGAGTTCTCCTTTCACCACGGGAATCATTTCTTTATAGCCGATTCCTTTCAGCGACTGTGCTTTTTCAGAAAGTCCGGAGGAGAGGAGTTTTCTCACTTCCTCCGGCAGTCCATTTTCCATCATGCGGTGGACTCGCTTATTTATTCTATCATATAAAACGGCTCTGTCCATAGTAATTCCTATAACCGGGCCGTCATACAGGAGAGAATCGGATTTAAAAGGCTCCTTTTTCCCCTCCCCCGCCTCCAGAAGTTCCAGTTTCCGTATCATGCGCTGGGCGTCAGGGGGAATATCCTTTTCTCCTTTTTCACGAAGCAGGGCTTCCAGTCCTTCCCTGCCCTTTTCTTCCCATACCTTTTCAAATTTCTTTCTTCCCTCTCCCTTGGGAAGGAAGGTGTATCCCTCCAGAAGTCCCTGGATGTAGAGGCCTGTGCCGCCGCAGACGATGGGAATCCGTCCCGCCTCATTTTCCTCATGGATGATTTTTGATGCTTTCTCCTGGAAATCGGCGGCAGAGTAAGGTTCATCAGGTTCCAGTTCATCCACCAGGTAATGGCGGATGCCCCGGGCTTCCTCCTTTGTCACCTTGGCGGTGCCAATGTCCATGTGTTTATAAATCTGGAAAGCATCTCCGGAAATAATGGAGGACCCCAGCTCCCGTGCCAGATAGAGGGAAAGGTCTGTCTTCCCCGAGGCCGTGGGCCCCAGGATGGTGATAAGTCTATCTTTTTTCATATATCAATCACCCCGTAAGCCGTAGACTGTCCCTTGTGAGAATGGACGGAAGAAAAGAGATGGTTTTGAAATAAAGGCGAAAAGGGCCTTTCTTTTACTATAATTCTTTTTCCTGCAATATGCAAAGCCAAGGTAAGGATTCCTTCATCCAGCCGGTCGTAGGAAGCGGCCTTCCGGAAGCCTTCCATGCGGTTCACTTCCCTTTT
The DNA here is from genome assembly GCF_937959425.1 of uncultured Dialister sp. Classification (GTDB taxonomy): domain Bacteria; phylum Bacillota; class Negativicutes; order Veillonellales; family Dialisteraceae; genus Dialister. Next base: position 17,648 of record NZ_CALGPS010000127.1, on the reverse strand, counting down.
CACCGGCGAACGGAACATGGTGTCAAAGTAAATGACATCATAACTTTTGGGTTCTGCGTTCTCCAGAAAATGGCGGAAATCCTCATGAAGGAGGCGGATACGGCGAAGGGCTGCCGTAAGGCTTTCCTCTTTTTTATCGGTAAAGGAAGAAATCCCCGCCCGTCCGATTTCATAGAGGGAAATGCTCTTTTCAAGGGATGTGACCTGACCCCTGTCTCCCAGAAACCAACTCAGGACCGTAGAGTCTCCGCCCTGTCCGAAAGTGGCGTCCAGCACGGACACCGTGCCTTCCGGAAGAAGGCGGCAGAGGCGGTCCTCATGGCCCCTTCTCATCTGCTCGCATCTGAGCACGGCGGTACCCAGATGGAAACGGTACTCCTCGCCGCCGGTCCAGAAGGAAGGCTGCTTTTTCCCGTAAATCAGAAATCCTTCCTTATGACAGCGCGCTGCCATGTCCTCCAGGGTGCCTTCCCGGGGCACAAAGGGAAGGGAAAGGGCTCGTCCCCTCCCTTCCGCCTCCTCCCTTACGGAGCGGCTGTAGTTTCGAATGGTGGTGACAGCGATATTCATGGCCGTTTGAAGAGCCTTCCCAATTCACCGGGTGTGAATTTTACAATGGTCGGCCGGCCATGGGGGCAGACGAAGGGCCTTGATGTATGGAAAAGATCTTCTATCAGTTCCTTCATCTGCCGGATATTCAGAGGATCTCCTCTCTTGATGGCACCCCGGCAGGCAGCGTAGGCCATCATGCGATGGCGCATGGTTTCCGGCGAAGGTACGTCCTTTTCATGGTAGGCTTTCACAATGTCTCCCATAACCCTTTCCATTTCGGAAGAGGAGAGGTCTTCCGGCGAACCGGTAATGCGGATCACGTCAGGGCCTGCCTGTTCGAAGGTAATGCCAAGGCGGTTCAAATCTTCCCGATGCTCATCTAAAAGGTCCATATCCCCTGCGTCCACATGGATGAGGTAGGGAATCAGGATTTCCTGTACCGGAATGCCTTCTGCCCTTTCCGCCAGATGGTCATAGCGCACCCTTTCATGGGCAGCGTGCTGGTCGATGATGAGAAGATCCTTCCCGTGCTGGCAAAGGATGAAACAGTCCGACACCTGTCCCAGAGGAATCACCGGATCCGTTTCCTCCTTTTCTTCAAAGAGGGGCTCCGCTTTCATCTCATCCTGCTGACGGGGCTCTTCCTTTCGGAAATCCGCAAACACCGAGGAATTGGAGAAAAGATCCTTTCTATCTGTATCCGGCGTAAAGGAGAGAGTCCTCTTTCCCTCACTTTGGCGGAAGGGAGGCGTCTCTCCCCGGCCCATATAGGACGAGGGCTGAGGTTCTCCCCAGGAAGCAGCAGGCCTTGTTTCTTCCGAAAGACCGATATCCGGCTTCCCGGTGGGCGCCTCTTCCACTTTGATTGAGCCGGGAGCAAAATCTTTATCCTCCACCACCTGGTGGCCGGGGTCATGAATCATTTCTCTGGCAATGGTATCGGCGGTGGACTGGGATGTCAGCGTCCCCAGCACGCCGTGGTACACCATACGGAAAATGGACTGTTCATCGGAAAATTTAATTTCCCGTTTCTGGGGATGCACGTTCACATCAATGCTTTCCGGCGGCACGGTAAAAGACAGCACCATAAGGGGATAACCGTTTTTCGGAAGCAGGGAATGGTAGGCATTGTCCACTGCCTTGGACACCACTGCGCTTTCCACCACCCTGCGATTAATGATAATAGTCTGGTACTGGCGGCTGCTTTTCAGGAGAGAGGGCTTTGAAATGAGACCTTCCAGGGTTACATTTTCTCCATCCTCCTCCACCGGCAGCATTTCACCGGCGGTTTTCGTGCCGTAAAGGGCGGAAATCACATCCATCAGCCTGCCGTTTCCCGGCGTTTCAATCACAGTCCTGCCGTTATTGATGAGACGGAAAGCGATGTCCGGATTGGCGAGAGACAGTTTTCCCACCATGCTGTTGATGCGGGATGATTCTGTCCTCTCCGATTTCAGAAATTTCTTTCTGGCAGGCACGTTATAGAAAAGATCACGCACTTCCACCGTGGTGCCGGCAGGAGTGCCTGCAGGCTTCACTTCCGTGATTTCCCCGCCGGTCATTTCCACTGCCGTGCCTTCTGTATCTTCATGCCTTCTGGTCGTAATGGTGGCTCTGGAAACGGAGGCAATACTGGGAAGGGCTTCGCCCCGAAATCCCAGGGACGCAATGTGGTAAATATTATCCACAGAAGAAATCTTACTGGTGGCATGGCGGATAACGGAAAGCCTGGCGTCTTCCTCCGTCATGCCGCAGCCGTCATCGGTGACCCGGATGTAGGTCATGCCGCCGTCGGCGATTTCCACTTCAATGGAAGAGGCACCGGCGTCCACTGCATTTTCCACCAGCTCCTTCACCGCATTCACCGGCCGTTCCACCACTTCACCGGCGGCAATCTGGTTGGCGGTCACCTCATCCAGTATATGAATCACTGCCATTATCGGGCCTCCTTGGCTTCCTTACTTAAACGGAATAAGATTTCCATAGCTTCAATGGGGGTCTTGCTCATAACATCCATATCCGCCAGTTCATCAATAATCGGGGAAGTGAAAAGATCAAAGCCCATGGGCTCTTCCTTCTTTGCTGCCTTCACCGGCACAGGCCCCTTTCCTTCCTCTTCCAGTCCTTCCAGAATATCATCTGCCCGCTTCAAAAGGGATTCGGGAAGGCCTGCCAGCCTTGCCACATGGATACCGTAGCTCCTGTCAGCGCAGCCGGGAACGATGCGGCGCAGGAAGGTGATTTCCTTTCCCCTTTCCTTTACCGATACGGTGTAATTTTTAATATGGCTGCTGCTGTCTGCCATGACGGAAAGTTCGTGGTAATGGGTAGCAAAGAGGGTGAAGCCGTGAATCTTTTCATCAATGTACTCCACCACCGCCCGGGCAATGCTCATGCCGTCGTAGGTACTGGTGCCCCTGCCGATTTCATCCAGAAGGATAAGACTGTTTCTGGTGGCATGACGAAGGATATGGGATACTTCCTGCATTTCCACCATGAATGTACTCTGGCCGGTGGAAATATCGTCCGTAGCGCCAACCCTTGTGAATATCCGGTCCACCGGCGAGAAGGAAGCGCTTTTGGCAGGAATGAAGGAGCCTGTCTGGGCCATAATAGTCAAAACCGCCACCTGACGCATGTAGGTGGATTTGCCTGCCATGTTCGGGCCTGTAATGACCAGAATTTCCTGGTTTTCATGGTTGAGCTCCGTGTCATTGGGCACAAACATTTCCCGCTTCAACGCGTGCTCCACCATGGGATGACGGCCGTCCTTAATGGAAATACGGCCTTCCCGGCTGTTCGTAATCCGGGGCCGGGTATAGCGGTCCTTCAGCGCCGCTCTGGCAAGGCTTGCGATACAGTCAAGCTCCGCCAGTGCCCTTGCCGTTTTCTGCATATCCGGAATTTCCGGACGGATTTCCGCCTTCACTGCCTGGTAAATCTTAAGCTCCAGCTCCTCCGTCTTTTCCTTAGCTGTCAGCGCCTTGGCCTCGAACTCCTTCAACTCCGGCGTAATGTAGCGCTCCGCATTCACCAAAGTCTGCTTTCTCATATAATAGGGCGGAATAGGAATTTTATTGGCATTGGAAATTTCAAAATAGTAGCCGAACACATTATTAAAGCCGATTTTCAGCTTGATGCCGGTCTTTGCCTTTTCCTTTTCCTCCAGATCTGCAATATACTGCTGGCTGTTTTCGGAAAGGGAGCGCACCTCGTCCAGTTCTGCAGAGAAGCCTTCTTTAATATACTTTCCGTCACGGATATTTCCGGTGCCATTTTCATTCATGGAACGGTCCAGAAGATCAAACACCGGGCCATGAAGGCCGGTCTGGCTGTTCAGCTTCTTCAGAATCACAGAACCGGCGCCGGACAGAAGGTGTTTAATTTCCGGAATCATGCGAAGGCTGGCTTTCAAAGCAAGCAGGTCTTTAGGGGAAGTGGAATTCGCTTCAATACGGGAAAGAATGCGTTCAAAGTCGAAGACCTGGGACAGCATGTCCTCCAGATTCGTGAGTTCCGTCATGTGGTTCGTCAGCTCTTCGATGCCATCCTGCCTGAGAATGATACGGTTCACATCCGTCAAAGGCCGCTCCAGCCACCGCTTCAAAAGCCGGGCCCCCATGGCCGTATGGGTGTAGTCCAGAAGTTCCAGAAGCGTTCCCTTCCTGCCGCCGTCCCGCATATTGCGGGTGATTTCCAGATTTCTGAGACACTCCTCCGAAAGGGTTAATGTGTGGTCCTCCCGGATGGGGAGCACCGAATGAAATACGGACACGTCGGACTTCATTACATCTTTGATGTAGGCGGAAAGACGGCGGAACACCGTCTTCACATTGTCATTTTCAAGGGAAACGGCAGCATCGGGAAGATTTCCCTCCTCCTCCCCTTCTGCCCGGGACATAAGACAGGCTCCCAGACGGGCAGCTGCAAAACCGGTGAGTTTTCCGTAGAAATCGTCGGATACACTGCACACCGCCTCGGCAGGAGAATAGACGGAAAGCATATCAAAGAAATCGTCCCGTTCCTTCTTTTTATCCCAGACCCCCCACCAGCATTCGCCGGTGGATACATCTGCCAGCACTGCGTCCAGTTCCTTATCTTCTTCCATAATGTAAATCAGGTAGTTGTTGGACTTATCGGCAATGGAATTTTCAAAAAGAATGGTGCCCGGCGTGATGACACGGATCACATCCCGCTTCACCAGTCCCTTTGCCTTCTTCGGATCCTCCAGCTGCTCACAGATGGCCACCTTGTAGCCCTTCTGGATGAGCCGGTAAATATAAATTTCCGCTGCATGAAATGGAACGCCACACATAGGCACCCGTCCCTCGGCGCCTGCGTTCTTCCCGGTAAGCGTAAGCTCCAGTTCATGGGATGCAGTCACCGCATCATCATAAAAGAGCTCATAGAAATCGCCCAGCCGGTAAAAAAGAAGACAGTCCTGATACTTGTCCTTCACCTGTTTATATTGTTCCATCAAAGGCGTTTTCGCCATGTCATCACCCCGTTCTGTTGGTTGGATCGTCTTAGGAAGCGCTGATTAAATCACTGTCTGCTTTTATTCTTGGATTTTTATGCAATGCAAGGAATGGGACGACGCGAATAGCGAGCTATTTAAGGAGTCCCATGACGAAGCAGTGCATAAAAGTTCTTATAAAAGCAGACTCTATGAATTAATCAGTGCTTCCTTAGTTTCTTGGTATTTGATATTGAAAGGTTCAAAAAGTTCAGAGTATTGTGGTACCGCCGCTTCGCAGTGCACAGCGAACATATTTTGCACTATGCAAACCGGATTCGAAGGGAAGAGCAGCGCCCCGAGAATCCGGTGAGTCAGTGTCAGCAGAGCTCTCCCTTCAGCACCCATGTCTGGGCTGTGGTGACTCTGGCCATCCTGGTATCTCCCACTTTGATTCCTTCTTCATAGGGGAAGAGGATCATTTTGTTGGTGGAAGTTCTGCCGTACCAGTGGTTTTCATCCTGTTTGGACGGGCCTTCCACTATAATTTCATAGGTTTTCCCTTCCATTTCCTTATTAAGGGCCAGGGAAATTTCATTTTCCGTATCCATGAGTTCCTGGAGCCGGCGGTGTTTTGTCTCGTCATCAATCTGGTTTTCCATACGGGCTGCCGGCGTGCCGGTTCTTGGAGAATAGATGAAGGTGTAAGCGGAGTCGAAACGCACTTCTTTCAGGAGCTTCAGTGTTTCCTTATGCATTTCTTCCGTTTCTCCCGGGAATCCGGTGATCAGGTCGGTAGTAAGGGCAACGTCCGGCATTTTCTTCCGTACATAGTCCACCAGTTCTTTGAAATGTTCGATGGTGTATCCCCGGTTCATGCGCTTCAGCATTTCATTGGATCCATGCTGTACAGGAAGGTGCATGTGGCGCACCACCTTGGGAGAAGCAGCCATGGCATCCACCATATCAAAGGTCATATCTCTGGGGTGGGATGTCATATAGCGCACCCTTTCGATGCCGTCGATTTCATCAATAGCCCGGATCAGGTCGGCGAAGCTGGTGCCGTTTCTGAAATCAAGGCCGTAGGAGTTCACATTCTGGCCAAGGAGGGTTACTTCCTTGTATCCCTCTTTCGCCAGTCCTCTGATTTCACGGCAGATGTCGTCGATGGTGCGGCTGATTTCCCTGCCTCTTACATAGGGGACGATACAGTAGGTGCAGAACTTGTTGCACCCCTGCATAATAGGCACCCAGGCAAAAATTTTGGACTTTCTCACCGAACGAAGCTCGCTGTAGTCCTTCACACTGTGGGGATTCCGTTCCGTCTTCACCACGTGGCCGCCCCTTGCATTTTCCCTGGTGATGATATCCTTTAGATCGTGGATATGATAGGGGCCGATAACAAAATCGATGATGGGCATGCGCTCGATAAGCTTTCCCTTGTTTTCCTGGGCCATGCATCCTGCAATGCCTAAAAGAAGATGAGGATTCTTGTCTTTCAGCTTCTTGATTTCCCCGATTTTGCCATACACCTTTTCCTCCGCATTCTGGCGGACGGAGCAGGTATTCATAATCACGATATCGGCGTCTTCCATTTTCTCCGCCGGCTTGTATCCCAGATCCTCCAGCTGGCCGTTGATACGTTCCGTATCATTTTCGTTCATCTGGCAGCCATACGTAAGGGTATAGTAGAACTTATTCTCTGTGAGCCGTTTTTCTTCCACGACTTACCTCCTGTGAGCAATGCATCTATATAATCGTTATCATAATATTATATCATATTCCGTCTGATGAGATGAAAATGAAAAAAGCCACCCCGGCGGATGGCTTTTTTCATTTTACTTGTCGAGCTTTTTGAAAAGGCTGGCCATTTCCAAAGCGTCCATGGCGCATTCAAAGCCCTTATTGCCGGACTTGAGTCCCGCCCGGTTGATAGCCTGCTCAATGGTGTCGGTGGTAAGCACGCCGTAAAGCACCGGCACGCCGCTGGAAAGGGATGCCATGGCTACCCCCTTCGTCACTTCCGTAGCCACATGTTCGTAATGGTCCGTTTCTCCGCGAATCACAGCCCCGAGGCAGATGACTGCGTCATACTTTCCGCTTTCCGCCATCTTCTTGGCAGCGAGAGGTATTTCAAAGGCGCCGGGCACCCAGGCCAGGTCCACCTTGTCCATATCCACGCCGTGGCGGGAAAGACCGTCCACGGCGCCGTCAATAAGTTTGGAAACGATGACTTCGTTGAAACGGGAAGCCACAATACCTACACGAATCTGATTTTCATTAAAAAGTCCGGAAATGATATTCATTTTGTTCTCCTTTATTGTTTAGTGAGATAGTGGGACAGTGGGACAGTGGGACAGTAGGAGTCACTTACTCCATGCGCCGAGATCCTTCGCCGGCGCTCGGATGACGGTAAACGGCAGGACTCCCCAATCACGACCCTGGTCCCAATCCGACCACTTATGCCACTTACCGTAGAGCACCCCTTCGCCACTTCGTGGCCCTCTTCGCCCCGGTGGGAAGCGTGTCACTTGATTCTCAGTCGTCTGCCGACTCCCTACGAATCCAGTTCCCTTGCCACCTAAAGGGGACGCAAGGGTTAGGGAAGCACTGATTAATTCGCAGGATCGAATTTCATATGTATTTTTATCCAATGCTGCGTCATCAGTCTCCTTAAATAGCTCGCTATTCGCGTCGACTGATTCCTTGCATTGAATAAAAATACAAGAATGAAATCCGATAACGATTTAATCAGCGCTTCCCTAGAGCTGGGTACCTCGATCCCGGTCCCGGTCACGGCCCCAATCACGCCTTTGGCTCTTCGATTTCCTTGTCCAGTTTCAGCATATGCCCCATTTTTTCCTGTTTGGTCTTGAGGTAGAATTCGTCTTCTCTGGTAGGAGCGATTTCGATGGGCACTCTTTCTGTAATGGTGATGCCGTAGTCTTTCACTTCATCCATTTTCTGTGGATTGTTGGTGAGAAGTTTAATATTGGAAACTCCCAGGTCTTTCAGAATCTGGGCGCCGGTCATATACTCGCGAAGGTCGGCGGCAAATCCCAGTTTCAGGTTGGCTTCCACCGTGTCATAGCCTTCATCCTGGAGGGCATAGGCGCGGATTTTATTGATGAGGCCGATACCTCTCCCCTCCTGGCGGAGGTACACCAGTACCCCTCTTCCTTCTCTGGCAATCTGCTTCATGGCAGCGGCAAGCTGCTGTCCGCAGTCACAGCGGAGAGACCCGAAGCAGTCACCGGTGAGGCATTCGGAGTGAATGCGGCAGAGTACCGGTTTTCCATCGGATACGTCGCCCATGGTGAGGGCTACATGGTGTTCGCCGTTCATGAGATTCACAAAGCCGTGGATTACAAAATGGCCGTACTTGGTAGGCATCTTTGCTTCAGCCACTTCTTCCACCAGTTTTTCATGCTTTTTCCTGTATTCGATGAGTTCCTGGATGTTGCCTATTTTCATCCCCTTTTCCCTGGCCAGTTTGAAAAGGTCATCCCTTCTGGCCATGGTACCATCTTCGTTCATGATTTCGCAGCAGAGGCCGGCAGGCTTCAAACCTGCCAAACGGGCCAGATCTACGGTGGCCTCCGTATGGCCCTGCCTTTCCAGCACGCCCCATTTCTTTGCTTTCAGCGGAAACAGGTGTCCCGGTCTTCTGAAATCTTCCGGTTTAGCGCCGTCCTTTACAGCCTCCAGGGCAGTCATGGAACGGGCCGCAGCGGAAACGCCGGTGCCGGAATCCTTATAATCGATGGATTCCAGGAAAGCGGTGTGGTGATTGTCCGTATTGTGACGAATCATGGGCCCCAGGTACAGGGCATCCGCCATTTCTTCGGACATGGGCATGCAGATGACTCCTTTAGCCTCCGATGCCATGCGGTTTACATTTTCCGGTGTGGCAAATTCGGCGGCGCAGATGTAATCCCCTTCATTTTCCCGGGACTCCGCATCCTGCATAATGACGATATGCCCTTTCCGGATTTCTTCTATAATTTCTTCAATGCTGTCAAATTTATAATCCATAGTGTCCTCCATGCCCCAAAGTTTCCAGCATGCTCATGGTGAGGCCTTCTTTCGGACCTTCTTTCAGGAGCTGCTCTACATATTTACCCAGGTAATCACATTCAATATTCACTATATCTCCCGGACGTTTCAAAAGGAGCGCCGTCTCACTGCCCGTATGGGGAATGAGGGCGATGGAGAACGAATCCTCTCGACGCGCCGCCACGGTGAGACTGATGCCATCCACCGCCACGGACCCCTTTTCTATAATATAGCGCATCCATTTCCTGTCAGTGGAAATAGAAATATTGACTGCATTGTCTTCCTTTACCATGGAAAGAATACGGCCCATACCGTCCACATGGCCCATCATGATATGACCTCCCAGACGGTCGGAAAGACGAAGCGCCCTTTCCAGATTTACCGGCGTGCCGGGACGGAAGAGGGAAAAGGCAGTGCGGCGCATGGTTTCCGGTGTCACGTCGGCAGTGAATGTGCTGCTGTCCATGGCGGTCACCGTAAGGCATGTGCCGTTTACAGCGATGCTGTCGCCGATTTTCGTTCCTTCCAGCACTTTGCTGCAGGAAATCACCAGCTTTTCTGCTTTGCTCGTTTTGGAAATATGATGGATCCGTCCGATTTCTTCTACAATTCCAGTAAACATATTATTTTCCATCACCGGAAGGCTCTTGGTCTGCGGGAGCCTCCGCTCCTTCCCTGATTTCCTCTTCCAGCCGGTCGATTCGTTCGTCGGCGGCGTCGGTCTTTCCCTTATCCACATAGGCTTCAATCACCAGGTCCGGCCCGCAGGTTTCCGTACTCATATCTTTCAGCTTTACTGCCTCGCCCATGGACGAAGCTCCTTCTCCTCCAATAAGTCCCGGAGCCGATACGCCGCCGATAATTTTGGGTGCTGCATAAATCCGCACCTTGTCCACAATCCCTGCTTCAAAGGCAGAAGCTGCCAGGGTGGCACCGCCTTCCAAAAGGATGCCGTCAATCCCCTTCAGCGCAAGGCCGGTCATGGCGGAATCAAGGTCTACCTTCCCCTTTTCGTCGCCGTCGGTCATGATGATGTCCACCCCCATGTCCGTCAGGGCCTGCCTTTTCTTCTCATCGGAAGATGTGGTGGTAAGGACAATCACCTCGCCGGGCTCCTGGAAAACCTTGGCCTTCAGCGGTACCGACAGATTGCCGTCTACAATAATCCGCACCGGATCATCAAGTCCTTCCGTACGGGCCGTAAGGAGCGGATTGTCTGCTATCACCGTACCGGCGCCTGCCATAATGCCTCTATAGCAGCCCCGGAGTACATGAACCTCCTCCCGGGAATCCTCTGAAGAAATCCACTTGGAGTCCCCTGTATGGCAGGCTGTTTTTCCGTCCAGGGACATGGCCGCTTTATAAAGGACAAAGGGCTTATGTTCTGTCACATATTTCAGAAATACCTCATTCAGCTTCCGTGCTTCCTTTTCCATGACGCCTACAGTAACAAAAATGCCTGCGTCCCGGAGGCGGCGGATTCCCTTTCCGGAAACCAGAGGATTCGGATCCACCATGGCTGTCACCACCCGGTCAATATCCTTCTCAATAATGAGATCTGCGCAGGGCGGCGTCTTCCCATAATGGCTGCAGGGTTCCAGTGTCACATAGAGCGTAGCACCGGAAGGATCCTCCGTACAGTGGGCAAAAGCATTCACCTCTGCGTGAGGGCCGCCGAACTTTTCATGCCAGCCTTCCCCGATAATCCTGCCGTCCTTTACAATCACCGCACCTACCATGGGATTCGGCCTGGCATGACCCATACCGCGAACAGCCAGCTCCAGCGCCCGGGCCATGAATTTTCTATCTTCATCGATACGCAAAAAATCCACCTTCCTTTCTTCCAGGGAGGTGGATACCAAATGCTGTTTCCACTCTTCTTTCATCCGGACTATACCGTCGGCTCTGGAACTTCACCAGATCTACCTCATAGGGAGGTTCGTGGGCTTTACCACCGGTGGGGACTTGCACCCCGCCCTGAAGAGATTTATTTTACTCAATCTATTATAGCAGATTAAACGGGAAAGGCAAGAGGGGGCCGCTATGCGGCCCTTTTGACACGCCTGACGGCGTGAGGGTTCTTAAGTTTAACCGGCCCTATAGGCCGGAGGGTTCTCAAGTTTGACAGCGGCTTTGCCGCTGAGGGTTGAGGTATCGCCCTAACGGGCGATGAAGTTTTTATGCCGCTCTGCGGCAGTACTCCTATTAGCCAGCGAAAACCTTTATAACCGGGCTGCGCCCGTTGGAAATGCGCCCGAAGAACGGTTTGCATGGTTTCCCATCGCCTGCCAAGGGGCCTCAAGTTGTATGGTTTTATACAAACTGGCGCCTTCTACAATTTTAAGGCGCCAATCACAACCCTCGCGCCGAAGACGCGTCAAACTTAGCCCATCGGGACGAAAGCCCCGTCAATCTTTAGACCCTTCACGCCCGCAGGGCGTGTCACCGTATCGCTTCCTCCGCTGCCTTTTCCACGTCTTTTCCTATATCCTCTATGCTTCTGAGTCTTCCTTCCTCCGTGCAGGGAATCCGTTTCCAGTGATAGAGGGCAACCAGCTGGCGATAGGCGTCGTGGCATTTTCGGAGGTAATCCAGATGCTGTTCGTGGATATCCATGGAGCCTCCTTTTTTAGCTCTTTCTTTGACCAGGTTTTCAGAGACTGCCAGGGGAATATCCAGAAGAATGACCAGGTCCGGCCTCGGGAGTTCCAATTCCCCGTATTCCGTCTTTTCGAGCCAGGAGAGGAAATCTTTCCTTTTTACTTCATCCTCGTACTTGGTCATCTGGTGCACCATGTTGCTGGTGGTGTAGCGGTCGGCAATAACGATGCCCCCTTTTTCATAGAAATCCTTCCACTTCATGCGATAGGATGCAAAACGATCCACCGCGTAGAAAAGGGATGCGGCGTAGGGATTGACATCTTCCGGATTTTTTCCAAAGTCCCCTTTAAGGTACATTTTTACCAGGGCCGAGGAGGGGCTTTCGTAGTCGGGGAAGGAAATATGCATCACTTCCCTGCCCTTTTCCTTCAGTTTCTTTTCCAGAAGATTTGACTGGGTTTCTTTGCCGCTGCCGTCGATTCCTTCCAGTACGATAAGTGTTCCTTTCATAGTTTCTCCTTCCATAAAAAAGGCAGTTTCCTTTTTAGAAACTGCCTTTTGCATCATGAATTATCCTTTTCTTTTAGGGTTGAAGGCGTTCATGGCGTGGTCTACGCCGTATTCCAGTGCCGCTTCAATGGACTCGGCGGTATGAATTTTGGCGTCTTCGATTTTTTTTATATCTTCTCCGTAGGGACGGCTGAGCACGTGTTCTACTACGGTGTGTCCATCTTTGGGGTGGCCCACGCCGATGCGGAAGCGGTTGAAGTTCTCGCTGCCCAGATGGGCGATGAGGGATTTGATACCGTTATGTCCGCCGGAGGCACCCTTTTTTCGGATTCTGGTCTTTCCCGGAGGAAGGTCCAGGTCGTCGCAGATGATATAAATATCATCCAGGTCCACCTTGTAGTAACGGGCAATGGCGCCTACCGCCTCGCCGCTGTTGTTCATATAGGTGAGAGGCTTCACCAGAAGCACCTTTTCCCCCTTCACCACGGTCTGGCCGATTTCCGCTTTCATATCTTCTTTCCAGAGAGTGACATTCCAGCGGCGGGCCAGTTCGTCAATGACGTCAAAGCCCATGTTGTGGCGGGTGTGCTCGTACTCTTTTCCCGGATTTCCAAGTCCTGCAATAATCTTCATTATTTATCGAAAAGCTGGCTTACGGAAGCGTCGTGGAAAATACGGAGGATGGCTTCGCCCAGAAGCGGAGCAATGGAGAGGACGGTGAGTTTGTCCTGGATCTTTTCTTTCGGGATAGGCAGGGAATTGGTAACGATCAGTTCCTTGATGTTGGAGTTCTTGATTCTTTCAGTAGCCGGGTCGGTAAGTACAGGATGGCATACGGCAGCATACACATTTCTTGCACCATATTCGGCCAGTGCCTTGGCGCCTTCGCAGAGGGAGCCGGCAGTATCTACAATATCATCTACGATGAAGCAGTTTCTGTCTTTCACATTGCCGATAATGTTCATGACTTTGGCTACGCCCGGTTCCGGACGGCGTTTTTCAATGATGGCAATGGGGGCACCTACGCGGTCAGCCAGTTCGCGGGCACGGGTAACACCGCCCAGGTCCGGAGAAACGATGGTCAGGTTGTCCAGGTTCTTGGATTTTACATAGTCTGCCAGAAGGGATGCAGACATGAGGTGATCCACCGGTACGTCGAAGAAGCCCTGGATCTGGCCTGCATGGAGGTCCATGGTAACTACGCGGGTAACACCGGCAGTGGACATGAGGTCTGCCACCAGCTTAGAGCTGATCGGTTCACGGCCTCTGGTCTTTCTATCCTGACGGGCATAGCCGTAGTAAGGAACGACCACAGTAATATGTCGGGCAGAAGCTCTTTTCAGCGCATCTACCATAATCAGCATTTCCATAAGGTTATCATTCACCGGTGCGCCGGTGGGCTGGATAATGAAGCAGTCCTTGCCGCGGACGCTTTCATTGATCATGACCTGAATTTCGCCGTTATTGAACCGTCCGCAGATAGCTTTTCCCAGCGGCACTCCGATGTAGTCGGAAATTTCCTTTGCCAGCGCCGGGTGTGCGTTTCCTGTAAAAATCTTCAATTTAGAAGTATCTTCCATGTCCATTTTGCTGCCTCTCCCTTTCCTTTCAAATATGAAAGTGTACAAGTTTTTCTGATCAGCGGATATAAACCCAGTCATCCACTATCACTGTTCTTATTATATACCAGTTTACCTGTAAATTAACAGTCAAAAATACGATTTCATCCTATTTAATCAGGATATTAATCCTTATAGGTATCCTCTTTGACCCAGCCCTCGATATTTGTCTGGCGGGCTCTAGCCACAGACAGGGCTTTGGCAGGTACATCTTTTGTAATGGTGGAACCTGCGGCGGTGAAAGCCCTTTCGCCTACATGCACCGGCGCCACCAGGTTCGTATTGCAGCCGATAAAGGCATGGTCATCCACTTTGCAGCGGTGTTTTTCCTTTCCGTCGAAATTGACGGTCACTGTGCCGCAGCCGAAATTTACATTCTTTCCAAGATCCGAATCACCGCAGTAAATGAGGTGCGGCAGTTTCGTGCCGTCATCTACAGTGGAATTCTTCACTTCTACGAAATTGCCGATTTTGATATGGTCATGAAGCACCGTATTCGGGCGGAGATGGACGAAAGGTCCGATTTCATCAAAATTCCCGATGGTGCATTCATGGGCGTATACCCGGTTGAGGTGCGTGCCCTCTCCCACCGTTACATCGGTGAGCTGGGTATCCGGTCCGATGACGCAGTTCTTCCCAATCACCGTCTTTCCTTCAAGAATGGTGCCGGGATAAAGAACCGTATCCTGTCCCACTTCCACATCCTGCTCCACATAGGTATTTTCCGGATTAATAATGGAAACGCCCTTCGCCATGAGCTCCTCTGCCTTACGGAGGCGGAGCACCCGGTCAGCAGCGGTCAGCTGGATTCTGGAATTGACGCCCATGGTCTCATCCGCATCCTCTGCCGCCACCGGAATCACCTTCTGCCCTTCGCGGATCATGATTTCAAATACGTCGGTCAGATAATATTCGCCCTGGGCGTTCTTATTGTCGATTTTCTTCAAAGCGTCCAAAAGAGGACCTGCCTTGAACACATAGGTGCCTGTGTTGATTTCATGCACCGCCAGCTCCTCCGGCGTGCCGTCCTTCTGCTCCACAATGGACGTCATCTGTCCCTTCTCATCCCGAAGCACCCGGCCATAGCCGAAGGGATTGTCCAGCACCGCTGTCAGTACCGCCGCCGAAGCATTGTCCTTCCGGCAGGTTTCCGCCAGGGATGAAATCGTTTCACTCCGAAGAAGAGGCGTGTCGCCGCAGATCACAAGCACATACCCCTCCCGGTCCGTCAAAAGAGGAGCCCCCTGCATCACCGCATGGCCCGTGCCAAGCTGCTCCGCCTGGTGGACGAAATCCACATTCTCCCCGGCAAGGTCCTTTCGAACCAGCTCTTCCTTAAATCCTGTAATCACCACACACTTTGCAAAACCGGCCTGCCGTACCACCCGGATCACCTGCTCCACCATAGGCACACCGCACACACGGTGCAGAACCTTCGGCAAAGCGGACTTCATGCGGGTCCCCTGTCCGGCAGCCAGAATCAGGGCTGTTAAATCTGCCATTTTTCCTCCTGCTGCAAATCATCTTGTTGAAACTCTATATACACGGATATCATTGTCAAATATAAGTAAAACCCGTAGCTTTTATTTTAGCAAATGGGAATGGGGATAGCAAGATGAAATAGAGGAGATGGGCCGCATAGCGGCCCATCTCCTCTATTTCACACTCTCTTTTCATCTGGAAACTGCCTTCCCGGCAGTCCTATCACATCTTTGCAGCTATGGCATCGTGGATAAGAGCGGCATAAGCTCTGGTGCCTTCGTTGTTGGGATGGATGTTGTCTCCTCCCAGCCATTCGGGATGCTTTGTCACTTCTCCCTGCCAGTCTACCAGAGTGACATTGGGATATTCGGCTGCTATTTTCCTGAGATAGGCATTGTTGCTGTCCTGCCAGCCGGTGGCGGGGCAGTGGACGGTGACCCAGAAAATGTGGCGTTCCGGTCCCAGATAGTCCAAAAGGCCTTTTGTCTGTCCTTCGTACTGGCCGTCCAGGGGGCCGTTGGTGCCAAGGGAGATGACCACCGTATTTCCAAGGACTCCTATCCGGTCCATCTGCCGCGCAATGTCAAGGCCGGCGCCTACATAGCGGGAAACTTTGGCGTCAATGTAGCAGTCCGGAAGCACGTCCCTTAAGGCCATGGCGGAGCCGAGCATGACGGAGTCGCCGATGCAGGCTGCGTGGTCCAGGGTGGGACGGCTCTTCGCCTTTGTTTCTTCCGGAACAGGGATGGCTTCCACCTGCTGGGCTTCCAGCATTTTTTCATTTTCCGCAAACCGCTCTTTCATTTCCCCCATGTCCGATACCCGGCTGTCGGCGGAGTTCCAGATACCCCGGCAGCCGTAGGCCATAAAGGGGAAGGCGGGCAGGGAAATAAGGAGGATGGCTGCGGCCTGGATCACTGTTTTCCTTGGATGGAAGGAGAAGCGGATATGTCCGGTAAGAAGACCAGCCAAAAGGTCGGTCCACAGAGCAAGAAGGGCAATGAGAGCAATTTCCAGGATTTCCATGCCATAGGGCATGGCGTCTTCCCATTTCATATAGCGAAAAAGGAAAATCACCGGATACTGCCAGAGAAAAAGTCCGTAGCTGTACTTTCCTATCCAGCGGAAAAGGGGATTGTCCATGAGCTTACCCAGAGGCAGGAGCGGATCCGCTGTCCAGAGGAGCAGCAGGAGGAAGAGAACCGTGTAGGCTGCCATGGCCCATTCGTAAACCATGGAGAGCTGTCCATCCAGGAAGAGGTACCCCGCCCCTGTCACAAGGAGAGCCGCTCCATAGAAAAGAAAAATGATTGTATTTTTCCATGGTGCCCTTTTGATTTCCAGTTGCCTATGGGAAAGGTAAACTCCCAGAGCCGCTCCCAGAAGGAGGGCGTAGATTCTGGTGTCAGTGCCGTAGTAAAGCCTGGTCATATCCATGCCCTTACTGAAATCCCAGGGCATGACAGCCATGGCGCCAAGCCCCGCCAGGAGGAAGAAAGCAGTGCCTGCTTTGGGACTTAGAAGTTTGGAAATTCCTATATAGAGGCCGTAAAGGAGAGGCCAAAGGAGGTAATACTGGATTTCAATGCCCAGGAACCAAAGATGGGTAAAGGGTGACTGGCTGGCTATCCGGGTGAAATAGTCTGCATTCTGCCCGATCTGCCACCAGTTGTTAAATCCAAGGAGTACGGAAAGCACCTCCGGCCGCACGGCTTTGATGATGTCCGGCGCAAAGAAGGAATATACGCCCACTGTCAAAAGAATCATAATGATAAGGGAAGGATAGATCCTTTTGATTCGTTTCCATATATAGGACAGAAGGGAGAAGGAATGATTTTCTCTCCCCTTTTCGCCGGTGTAGGCCAGAAGGCAGCCGGTAAGTACAAAGAAAAGGGACACCCCCAGCCAGCCGCCTTTAAAGGTCTGGGGAAACATGTGAAACAGGGTCACTCCGGTGATGGCCAGGGTACGGAGACCGTCCAGTCCGGCAATGTGATTTCCACCATTTTTCATGGCTTTGGTATCATTTTCTGTATAGGAAGCAGCGTCATTTGCTGCGGTATATTCGTTTTTCATTTTTCTTCTTTCTTTCCGGAAAGTCTTCCGGAAATGAATACGTAAAAAGCACATTTTTCTCTATAAGCGTCCTATATTCTATACCATTTCCTCCCCTTTTTCCATACGAAAACCCCTCTTTTTCCGGATTGGAAAAAGAGGGGTTTTAAGGTTCAGAAGATGTGGTATCCCGCCAGAGGCACCGGAAGATAGGGGCGTCAGTCCATATGACTTTTCGGACCTATCCCCACCGCTTCGCGGAGGGCTGTGAAAAAATGTAAATCATTTTTTCACAGCCCATATTTTATATCAGCTGC
>NZ_CALGPS010000126.1 GCF_937959425.1 uncultured Dialister sp. | reverse complement strand
CGGCATGGCACCATTGCTTTTCATCGGGACAGGAAACTTTTTGCGTATAGTTTCCCATCCGACTTGGCACCATTGCTTTTCATCGGGACAGGAAACTTTTCGCCTATAGTTTCCTGTCCGGCATGGAACCATTACCTTTCATCAGAACAGGAAACTTTTTGCAAATAGTTTCCTGTCCGATTTGGCGCCATTGTGTTTCATCGGGACAGGAAACCTTTTGCGAATAGTTTTCTGTCCGGCATGTCCCCATTGTACTTCACCTCAATAGGAAACTATTCGCGTACAGTTTCCTGTCCGGCATGACGCCATCGCCTTTCACCTCAATAGGAAACTTCTCCTCCCAGTTTCCCGCCTGGCATGACCCATCGCTTTTCCCCTCAATAGGAAACTTTTCGCCTATAGTTTCCTGTCCGGCATGGCACCATTCCCCTTCATCTCAATAGGAAACCATTCGCCTACTGTTTCCTGTCCGGCATGACGCCATCGCCTTTTACCTCAATAGGAAACTTCCCCCTCCCAGTTCCTCATCCGGCATGACGCCATCATCTTTCCCCTCAATAGGAAACTTTTCGCCCACAGTTTCCCATCCGACTTGGCTCCATCGTACTTCACCTCAATAGGAAACTTTTCACCCACAGTTTCCTGTCCGGCTTGTCCCCATTGTCTTCCACCTCAATAGGAAACTATTCGCATACAGTTTCCTGTCCTGGCATGACGCCATCGTACTTCACCTCAATAGGAAACTTTTCACCCACAGTTTCTTGTCCGGCATGACGCCATTGCGATTCACCGGAACAGGAAACTTTTCCGCAGGAAACTTTTTGCAAATCCTTTCCTTATTTCCGTGTATAATAATAAGCAAACCACCGGGCGTGCTGCCCTGTGGGAAATCTGATAATCGAGGTGCATGTGTATGGAAAAGAAAGCTTTCCGCGAAAGAACGATTGATGAATTTCTGGACGATCTGGGAAGCCGATCCCCGGCCCCCGGCGGCGGGGCGGCAGCAGGACTCCTGGGCGCCCAGGCCTGCTCACTGGCGGAGATGGTATGTCATCTCACCGAATCCAATAAGAACTATGCCCAGTTCCATGAAAAGGCAAAGGAATATGCCGCTGTATTCAATATGGCCCGTTCCATTTTCCTGGACCTCATGGATGAGGATGCCGCCAATTTCATGGAACTCATGGAAACCCTCCGGTCCATCAGAAATCTTCCACTGGAAGAGCGGCAGGAAAAGCAGCTGGAAGCCTTTAAAAGAGCCATTGCCGTTCCCCAGCAGATGGCCCAGACCATGAGCGACCTTCTCCCCAGCTTTACCAATCTGCTGCTGAAGGGAAATAAAAACGCCATAAGCGATTCCATCATGGCTGCGCAGAGCGCTATCGCCTGCATTCACGCTTCCATTATTAATGTAAAAATCAATATGAAATACATTGATGATGAATTCTATGAACATGAAATGAAGGACACCATTACCACCTGGGAAAATGCGGTGTCCGCCATCGATGCAGTACTCACCTACCAGGTGGATTTGTAAGGGGGGGCCGCTTCGCAGCCCGGGTTCAGAGGGTAAGGTTAACGGCCCTTGGGGCCGAAGGTTCTTAAGGTTCTAAAGTTTGACAGCGGCCTTTCGCCGCTGAGGGTTGTGGATTGCCCTTCGGGCAATAAGTATATATGCCGCCTGCGGCATGATGGAAATGCCCCCTTCCTGCTTTCGGCAATACAGCCGTCTGCCGTCTGATAGTCTGACCGTCTGATGTCTTCCCACCGACTGGTATTTATCAGTACAGGAGGCACTAAGGAAGCACTGATTAATTCGCAGAATCGAATTTCATATGAATTTTTATCCAATGCTTCGTCATAAGTCTCCTTAAATAGCTCGCTATTCGCGTCGACTTATTCCTTGCATTGAATAAAAATTCAAGAATGAAATCCGATAACGATTTAATCAGCGCTTCCCTAACGTCTTGTACCGAGTTCCTTCGTTTTCGCCAAGGATGACTGGCAGGACGTCTGACGTCTGACTGTCTGACGTCTACGACCTCTTTCGGGAATACCACCCATCGTCCCCGGTAAGCCGACAGCCATACTGTCCCACTGTCCCACTGTCCCACTGTCCCACTATTTCACTATTTCACTATTCCAAAGGAGGCCACTATGAAAGAAGAATCCCATTCTTCCCAGTCCCTGAACCGGCAGCTCTTTGAGACCTATGTTGCCCTGGATAACTGGCACAAATTCCGCCTCCGTCTGTTTATTGAAGGCATATTTGTAGGTATTTTCGGCGGACTCTGTATCAGCCTTTTCCGTTTCCTTCTGGGAGAGGCGGAGGCCTTCCGCATTTTTATCTACAACGCATTCCTGCTGCCTGCCACGGCGAAGGAAAATTTCCTGCCCCTTGCCCTCTGGGCCGCCGCCCTGGCAGTGACGGGATTTCTTCTCTATGCCATGGGCCGCTATGCCCCCATGGCCGGCGGCTCCGGCATTCCCCAGGTGAAGGGCGTCATCCTTGGTCTTTATAAAATGAAATGGTTCCGCATTCTCTGGGTGAAAATCATTGCCGGCGCCATGGGTATCGGTGCTGGCCTTTCCCTTGGACGGGAGGGGCCTTCCATCCAGATCGGCGCCGTGGCGGGCCAGGGGATTTCCCGTTTTCTGGGCCGCACCCGCATGGAGGAGCGGTACCTCATCACCAGCGGCGCCAGCGCCGGTCTGGCAGCCGCCTTCAATGCGCCTCTGGCAGGCATGATGTTTGCTCTGGAAGAACTGCACCGCAATTTTTCCGGCGCCGTACTCCTTCCCACCATGACCAGCGCCATCACCGCCACCATTGTCACCCGTTTCTTCTTCGGCAACAGCACCAGTTTCCATTTCATCAACCTGGTGCCCATGCCTGCGGACCATTTGGGACTGGTGGTACTCATTGCCATTTCCGCCGGCTTTGCAGGCATCCTTTTCAACTACGGTCTTCTTCACACCGGCGTTTTCTACAACCTCCCCGTTTTTAAGAATCAGTATGTGAAAATCCTCTTTGCCCTCTTCTCCGCCTGTCTTCTGGGTTTCTTCCTGCCCCAGGTACTGGGCGGCGGAAACGGGCTGGTGGACCAGCTGGCCGCCGGCCGCTACACCAGCCTTTCCTTCCTGCTGATTCTGCTTTTCGGGAAATATATTTTCACCCTCATCAGCTACGGCTGCGGCGTCCCCGGCGGCTTCTTCCTGCCCCTGCTCGTCATCGGCGCCCTGCTGGGCAGCGTGGAGGCCAATGTGCTTTCCGCCCTGGGCCTCATTAACGATGTTTTCGCTCCCAATATCATCATCATCGGCATGGTATCCCTATTTGCCGCCAGCGTGCGCTCCCCCATCACCGGCACCCTGCTCATCCTGGAAATGACCGGCGACTTCGGCCACCTCATGGCCCTGGCCCTGGGAAGCGCCGTGGCCTACATTACGGCAGAGCTCCTGAAGGGGGAACCGATTTACGACGCCCTTCTCAAAAAGTCCCTGGCCGCCAAGCCGGACAAGACCTGCGAGGAAGAAAGAAATATTGTAGAAGTGCCCGTAGGCAGCGGCTCCATTCTGGAAGGGAAGAAAATAAGGGACGTGCCCCGGGTCAAGAATACCATCATCATCGATCTCAAGCGCCACGGTGAAAGCGTAATCCCTGATCCGGACATCCGCCTCCAGGCAGAGGATTTCCTCTATATCCTAACCGCCAGCAAGAATGCAGAAACGCTGAAGCGGCTGGGTGAAGAGCAGGTGCCCCGGGAGTCGGTAAAAAGGTAGATATAGTAAAAGGCCATGAAGAAATGGGGAATCATTTCTTCATGGCCTTTTTGGCTTAAGCTGAAAAGGTTCTTAAGATTGACCGGCCTTTCGGGCCGGAGGGTTCTTAGGTTTGACGGGCCCTTTTGGGGCCCGAGGGTTATGGATTGCCGCTTTGCGCCAATAAGTATAAAGCCGGCGCTGCGGGGCCAGCTGCTGTGTCAGCGTTTGGAGCTGCCCGCAGTCTCTCCCCTATTGAGTCCCGACCCCCGAGTCCCAAATCTTTCCTCCTTGCAGCTCATATCATTGAGACAGGAGATTTCGCCGCTCTGCTTTCGTCGAAGTGACGCCGGAGCAGCAATGGTGACAAAAAGAGGATAGGGTGTCCGGCAGTCTGGTCCAGACCCTCTATCCTCTTTTTACGTTTTTTTATCTTCTGCCTCTCCGTCTCTGGATGGTGCGGCCGGGGCTTCCTCTCCTGATGGCCCGGGAAGGTCTTACTTCTTCATTGGAGGAAGCGGCCTTGGTGCCGGTGCCCAGTTTGCCGGTGCGGATGGCGGTTCTCTTGGCGATGAGGAACCAGCCTGCCAGTTTGTCGGCGGTTTTTCCTTCGCTGCTGTTTTTGGCACTGCCGTCTTCGGGATAGGCCTTTTTATAATATTCCACAGCGTTCCTGCTGTTTGTCTTATCGTCGGAGGCTACGCTCTTGAAGTCCAGAAGGTTCTTCCCCAGGAAAAGGATGAGGAGTGCCGGATAGGCAGCCAGGGGATATACCTTTTCCACAATGGAAAGGGCGATAATCACCACAGCCACCGCAATGGCTGCCATGGCGGTGTATTTCTGCATGGACAGCATTTTCTTGAACTTGTCATCCATGGCGGAAAGCCAGATGTTGCCGCCGGCTTTGAAGTAATGGACGAATTCCTGGTCCCTAAAGCTCCGGTCTCCCTTGTGGTGTTCGATGATCTGGTCCACGATTTTAGCCACATTTTTCTGGAGGCGGATCATCTGGTAGCCGATGAGGAACCCGATGGATGTGACGATGACTGCGATAATGATGAAAGTTAAAGACTCCATAGAAACTCTCTCCTGTCAAAAGATTTCAGATTTGCATTCTTTTATTATACTCGCCGCCGGAAACGATGAAAAGACAGGGCGGTAAAGAAATTTCATTTCCTTTGCCGCCCTGTCTTCCATAACTTTTTTGTCTTATATCTTTTGAAATTTACCAAAGGTCCGTGCCCTGTCCCGAGCCGGTTATTTCAGCCACAGATGCATGGCGGACCTGGCCGCCTCCTCCGGCGTAATGTAGCCTTCCTGGGCCATAAGGGCCAGCACAGTGGTCATACGCTTGGCGCCCTCTTTAGGATGGCTGATGGGGTCATAGGCCGATGGGGCCTGGGGCAGGCCTGCCAGCATGGCGCACTGGGAGAGATCCAGGTCTTTAGGCGCTTTTCCGAAGTACACCCGGCTGGCTTCTCCTACGCCATAGGCGCCGTGGCCGAAATAAATGGTGTTCAGGTAGAGCTCCAGGATTTCTTCCTTGGAGTAATTCCGCTCCAGCTGCACCGCCAGGGCCAGCTCCTCCGCCTTTCTTGTCATGGTTCGTTCGTTGGAAAGGAAAATGTTCTTCACCGTCTGCTGGGCGATGGTGCTTCCGCCCTCCAGGGTTTCGCCGGCCATGGAGTTCGTAATCAGCGCCCGGGCCACGCCGATGACGTCCACTGCCCCGTGGTCATAGTACCGCCGGTCTTCCGTGGCGATAATGCCCTTTTTCAAAAGATCCGGTATCTTGTCATAGGGCACGAATTTTTCCCTGTGCACCCGGGACTCCAGGGCCTCTTTGAAATGGGCCACGTCGTCCCATTTTTCGCGGAGCGTTCCGCTCTCCGCCTTTTCCTTCACTACGGAAGAAGGAGCCGCCTTCTCCGTCTTCTCCACAGTGCCCTGGGCCGTGGGGGATGAGGACATGCCGGAAATCAGGGTAGCAACAGTCTCTTTGATTTCAGACACCACGCCCTTTTCCTCCTTCGCCGGCTTGACCTCATGGGACACAATGGCGCCGCCATGGGACGCCTTCGCCTGCCGGCTCAGGTCGTCGCCCTGGGACATGCCCCAGTAAACGGCACAGCCCAGTATAATAAGGATAAATAATAATTTTTTCATAGAGTTCCTTTCTCTGAAAAAACGGAATCTGTCTATTTTTTTATTGTACCATATCTGCAAAAGTGCAAAAGGTTCAAAAGGTTCAGAGGGTTCAGAGGGTGGTGGTATCGCCCTTTCGGGCGATGAGTTTTGTAATTCCACTTCGTGGAATGAAAACGGTACAACCGGGCTTCGCCCCGGAGGGGCCTTGCGATACTTATGAGATCATTGCTTATAGAGGCTTTATTGTCCCCCCGCTCAGCGGGGGGAAGGTGGTGCCGTAAGGCACCAAAGGGGGAAAAGCCGCCGCAGGTGGCTAATCATCGCCATGTTGTCCATAGCGTATGAGTACAGAAGGATAAGAATAGAGTAGACTTCCCCTCCTAAAAAAGGTAGTACCGAAGGCAGCAAAAAAGGGGGATATTTCCGCGCGCCGCAGGCGCGGCTGGCTTGTTTTTCCGCCCCCAGGGCAGCGACCCTTTCGTTTACCATTGACCATTTTCTCAAGGCTCCCTGTCAGGCAGTAAGCCCGCAGCCCTATCCCCCGCAATTTCACAGCCCCCTCCCATTTCCTGCAGGAATCCTTATTTTATGCTATAATAGTATAAAATAATATGTATATAAATGGCAGCGGACCATTTGAGGAAACTGATTCAATGGCCCCTGTATTTTTTTGTCAAGGAGTGTTTTATGTCTGAAGAAATTCATGAAATCCAGGCCCGCCATGCAGAGGAAAATGGCAAGAGCGATTACGGCGCGAAGGATATACGCGTACTGGAAGGACTGGAAGCGGTGCGCCTCCGTCCGGGCATGTACATCGGTTCCACCTCCGCTCGGGGCCTGCACCATCTGGTGTATGAAGTCGTGGATAACAGTATCGATGAAGCGCTGGCAGGCTACTGCACTCACATCGAAGTCACCCTGAACGACGACGGCAGCTGCACCGTCACCGATAACGGCCGCGGCATCCCCACCGGCATGCACGAAACCGGCAAGCCCGCCATGGAAGTGGTGCTCACCGTCCTTCACGCCGGCGGCAAATTCGGCGGCGACGGCTACCCCATTTCCGGCGGCCTCCACGGCGTAGGTATTTCCGTGGTCAACGCCCTGTCCGAATGGATGAAGGTCACCGTCCGTAGAGAAGGCCATTTCCATGAAATGAAACTTTCCCGGGGCGACGTGACAGAGCATATGCGTACCTACGGCGACACCGATGAAACCGGCACCTCCGTCACCTTCAAACCGGATATCCAAATTTTCAAGGAAGGCATCGACTTCGACTACGAAACCCTGAAAATCCGCATGCGGGAACTGGCCTTCCTGAACAAGGGCCTCACCATCACCCTGACCGATAACCGGGACGGCGCCACCCATCAGGACGTCTTCCACTACGCCGGCGGCATTACCGAATTTGTCCAGTTCCTGAACGAAGGCAAGGACCTGGTGGATCCCGCCGTCATCGCCTTTGAAGGGGAAAAGGACAAGGTCATCGTGGACATTGCCATGCAGTACCAGACCGGCTACAGCGAAAACATGTACACCTTCGTCAACGACATCAACACCGTGGAAGGGGGCATGCACCTGGCAGGCTTCCGCACCGCCCTTACCCGTGTGCTCAATGACTACGCCAGAAAGAACGGCATCCTGAAGCAGAATGAAGACAACCTCTCCGGCGACGACGTACGGGAAGGCCTTACCTGCGTCATTTCCGTGAAGGTTCCCAATCCCCAGTTCGAAGGCCAGACCAAGACCAAGCTGGGAAATCTGGAAGTGAAGAGCATTGTAGACAATATCGTTTCCGAAGGCCTTAAGACCTACCTGGAAGAACATCCCCAGGAAGCCAGGGCCATTGTGGAAAAGGGCATCACCGCCAGCCGGGCCAGGGAAGCCGCCCGCCGGGCCCGTGAACTCACCCGCCGCAAGAATGCACTGGAAGTTTCCAGCCTTCCCGGCAAACTGGCGGACTGCACAGAGAAAGACCCGAAATTTACAGAAATCTACATCGTCGAAGGGGACTCCGCCGGCGGCTCCGCCAAATCCGGCCGTGACCGCCGCTACCAGGCCATCCTGCCCCTTCGCGGCAAAATCCTGAACGTAGAAAAAGCAAGACTGGACAGAGTGCTGAACTCCGACGCCATCCGCACCATGATCACCGCCTTCGGCACCGGCGTAGGCGAAGACTTCGACATCACCAAACTCCGCTACTATAAAATCATCATCATGACCGATGCCGACGTGGACGGTGCCCATATCCGCACCCTCCTCCTCACCTTCTTCTACCGCTACATGAAGCCCCTCATCACCGAAGGCCACGTATACATCGCCCAGCCGCCGCTCTACCAGATCCGGAAAGGCCGGCAGAAATACTACACCTACGACGACGATGAACAGAATAAAGTGCTTGATGAAATCGGCCGCGACGGCTGCGTGATCCAGCGTTACAAAGGCCTTGGCGAAATGGATCCCGAGCAGCTCTGGGACACCACCATGAACCCGGAACAGCGGGTCATGCTGAAAGTCGAACTCACCGACGCCATCGAAGCAGACCGCCTCTTCACCATCCTCATGGGCGACAAGGTAGAACCCCGCCGCCGTTTCATCGAAGAACACGCCAAGGAAGTCACTAACCTGGATTTGTAAGGGCTGCGAAGCGGCCCTTATAGGGTTTTCAGGTTTGACCGGCCTTGCGGCCGGAAGGTTCTCAGGTTTGACGGCCCTTCGGGCCGAGGGTTGCGGTATCGCCTGACGGCGATGGATTTTATATGCCGCCTTACGGCGTCAGACGTTACGTGCTTATTTCCCCACCGGTCAGCCCATAAATCTACATAACAAAAGGAGCTGTGAAGAAATGATTCCCATTTCCTCACAGCTCCTTTTACTATGCCCGAAGCAGCAAAACGGTAGACTTCCTTTCGCCTCCCCGCCGCCAATGACTCCATCTATCATCTATCTTCTATCGTCTTCCTTCTATCTTCTATCTTCTATCGTCTAACTTCTTCCATCCACTTCTCTATCATCTGCCAGCGGTGAGCTCCTGTCTGCCAGCCGAAGGAAAGTTCATAGGCCCCTTCCTCAAAATGCATGACATGAAGTTTTTCCCAATCATCCTTTGCAAGCAGGGCCCTTGCCAGATTTTCCGGGCAGAAATAGGCACCTCTCCCCAGAAGGCAGAGGCGGAGCATGGTACCCATATTCTCCGACTCCACCGCCACATGGGGCGCAAAGCCGGCCCGCCGGAAAAGCTGCCTTGCCAGGGCACCGGCAATATCATTTTCACTGTTCAAAAGAAAAGGACAGTCCGAAAAGGGAAGGGGAAGCCCCTTCTTCCTTTCTTCTCCCGAAAAAAGGAAATGGCCCTCTTTCCCCCACAGCCTTTCCGTAAGGGACTTCGCCACAAGAAGGACGATTTCCTCCCTCATCCAGGGCCTGTGGGAAATGCCGGGCATCTCCCCCG
Source organism: uncultured Dialister sp. (assembly GCF_937959425.1). Lineage (GTDB taxonomy): Bacteria > Bacillota > Negativicutes > Veillonellales > Dialisteraceae > Dialister. The sequence continues at coordinate 8,453 of NZ_CALGPS010000126.1, read as the reverse complement.
GAAGCCTGGCCATGGCCACGTCGATTTCATCCCGCTTCAGCCCCTGCCATATATCCTCATTGGCCATTTCCAAAAGTCGGATGCCGCAGCGGGGATACCGCTCCTGGAAACGGGCAATGACAGAAGGCAGCATCACCTGCCCCCGGGAAGGGGCGATACCGATGCGGAGAATCCCCTCAAAGCGCCCCGACACATCAGACAGCTCCCGCTTCAGAGCCAGCTCATTTCTGACAAACAGGCGGGCGTAGCGAAGAAATACGGAGCCGCTGTCCGTCAGCTCCAGCGGCACATGGCGCACAAAAAGCTTCGCCCCCGTCTCCTTCTCCAGGGCAGCGATATGGGCAGACAAGGTCTGCTGGGTAATATGCAGCCGCTCCGCCGCCCTGGTAAAACTCCTCTCCTGTGCCAGCATGAGGAAATATTTCATGGATAAAAAATTCATGGCCCCTCCTATTACTGTATTTTATCTGTATTGTATACAAGAAATAACAGTTTTTCAATGTAATCTTTGATGGATATAATTAAGGAAAGGGCCGCTTCGCGGCCCGGGTTCAGAGGGTTCAGAAGGTTCAGAGGGTTCAAAAGGGAAGGTTGACGGCCCTTCGGGCCGAAGGTTCTCAAGGTTCTTAGGTTTGACAGCGGCCTTTGGCCGCTGAGGGTTGTGGATTGCCGCTTCGCAGCAATGATTATAAAGTCAGCATTACGGGATTACCTTCCCGCCGGACACGGTCATTCTGAGCGCAAGCGAAGAATCTTGGTGAGTGCCGCCAGAGAAGCACCTGTCGGTAAATGCCGGTCGGCGGGAAGTCTGCCGTCTGACCGTCTGACCTCTCCCCACGTTCGGGAATACCGCCCAGCAGACAGCCGATAGCCGACAACCCGCCTCACTTTCCCCGCTGTCCCACTTTCCCACTGTCTCACTATCCCACTAGTACACTATCTCAAAGAGGTGTTTTCATGAAACAGAATCTTGAACTTTTAAGCGGCCCTCTGGCCTTTGGCGTGGCGGCCTTTCTTTTAACCGGCACCTTCGAGCCCGCTGCCGCTCTGGCCCTTTCCTGCGCCCTGTGGATGGCGCTGTGGTGGATTTTCCGGCCCGTTTCCATTTACGTCACCGCCTTTATCCCCATCATAGTGAACTCCCTCTTTAACCTGATTCCCATGAATCCTGTCATCAGCCAGTACTTCTCCGAAATTGCGGTGCTCCTTCTGGGAAGCGACCTCATCTGCCTCACCTGGACCACCACGGGCCTGGACAAGCGGATTTCCGTGAAAGCCCTCTGCTCCATCGGCACCTCCATGAAGAGCCAGATTTTTGTGTGGTTCCTGGCCTCCACGGCCCTGTCCGTTTTCCTGCCCAATGTGGTGGTGGCCGCCATTTTCTGTCCCATTGCAGTGGCCATGCTCCATTTCGTCGGCGAAAAGGACATCAGCAAAAGCCAGACCGCCATCCCCATCCTCCTTGCCATCGGCTGGGGCAGCGGCATCGGCGGCTTCGGCTCCCCCATCGGCTCCTCCGCTAACCTGGTGGCCGTTTCCTATCTGGAAAAATTGACGGGCCACGAATTCATGTACTTCGACTGGGTCATCCGTTTCCTGCCCATTCTCATCCTTATTTTCCTTATGAACCTCCTTTTCCTTCTTCTCCTGCCCTGCCCCATGAAATCACTTCCCGGCACCAGAGACTACTTCCGCTCCATGTACGCCTCCTTCGGCCCCATGAAACGGGGCGAGATCATCGGCCTTGTCCTCTTTACTGCCGCCACCCTGCTGGCCTTCCTCCGTCCCCTCTTTGCATCCATCCTGCCGGCCATGAAACCGGCCTATGTATTCCTCTTCCTGGGCATGCTCATGTTTTTCCTGAAAGATGAAAAAGGAGAACCCATGCTCACCTGGAAATACGCGGAAAGCCATGTCATGTGGGGCATGATTGCCCTCTTTGCCAGCGGCCTGGCTCTGGGAAAACTGGTCATTGGAACCGGCGCCATCAAGGAACTTTCCCTTCTCATCGCCGGCCTCCATCTTTCCCCGGGCCTCCCTGTCATGGCCATGGCCTGCCTCTTCGCCTGCTTCATGTCGGAAATCTCCAGCAACACCGCCTCCGCCTCCATTTCCATTCCCGTGGTCATCGGCATTACCACATCCCTTAACCTGAACCCCACCCCCTACATTCTGGGAACCATCGCCGCCGCCAACTGCGCCTACATCCTCCCCATTTCCACCAGGGCCATCCCCATAGGCTACGGCCTCTCCGCCTCCGCCCAGATCCGATACGGTACAGTACTCTCCCTCCTTACCGTCGTACTGACCACCCTCCTCTGTACCGGATTCATGGAGTTTGTGCCACTTTTCAGTGAGCTGTAATGAAAAGCCTGCCCCGCAAAGGGACAGGCTTTTTATTTATGAAATTTCATGCTTCCCGGGACGGGGAAAATCAGGATGCCCGGATTTTCAGTATGCAACAGTTCAATAAAATTTAGCTAAAGTATATTTGGCTAAATTAAATTGAAGCGTATAATGGAAACCGTAAAGGCCTATGATGCATGATTGCCAAGACCCCATGCCGCGGCCTGGGGAAGCAGCGGTGCCCGTCAGCTGACAGCCGCCGGAACTATTTCATAAGAATTGGCAGGAGGAAAACCATGGAATTTGAAAAGGTTTTAAAAAATCGAGTTTCTACCCGCCGTTATTTAGACAAAATGCCCAGCGAAGAGGATATCCGGAGTATTCTGGATGCCGCCCTTCTGGGCCCTGTGGAGCGGCACAAGATCCACATTACAGTAGTTACAAATAAAAAGGCCATGGAAATGGCGGAAGAAGCGGCAGAAAAGGTCATTGGTTCTGCCATGCCCAGACCCTATCTTTATGGAGCTCCCGTGTGGATTGTAATGTCCGGGAAAAAGTACAGGGAAGGCGATCCCTGTGCGCCGCTTCATATAGAATCCATGGATGCCAATATGGCGCAGCGCATAAATGAAAACCTTTTCTGGATGATTGGGTCTATCATCGAAAACATGTGCCTTGCAGCCACAAACTGCGGCCTTGCCAACTGCGCCATCAATACAACCGTCGTATCGCTCTTGGGAAATACAAAGGTCAAAGATGCGGTAGGCATTCCTTCGGGCTATGAACCGCTGGCTTCCCTGATTGTGGGGTATCCTGCAAATCCCGTCAGGGAAAGAGCCGTCCGTCCTGACCGGATTCCCGTTTCCTACAACCGATAAAGAAATCCTCAGTCCCGATTTCATAATAAAAGCCTGCCCCGAAAAGGAGCAGGCTTTTTATGAAATCCGGTGATTCTTCTCCAGACCAAGCAGGGCCTTCTTCATGGGAAGGCCTCCGCCGTAGCCGGTGAGAGAGCCATCGGCGCCGATGACACGATGGCAGGGGACGATGATGAAAACGGGATTGGCGTTGTTTGCCATGCCTACGGCCCGATAGGCCTTCGGATGGCCGATGGCCTCCGCCACATCCTTGTAGCTCCTCACTTCTCCGTAAGGAATGGCACGAAGGGCCGCCCACACCTTTTCCTGGAAAACGGTGCCATGGGTCCTTAAGGGAATGTCAAAGGTTTTCCGCTTCCCCTGGAAATATTCATCCAGCTGCCGAAACGCCTTAAGCGCCAGTCCCTCCGGCGCCTCTCCCGCGATTTCCTTATCCGCCATCTTCAGCGCCGTCACGGCATCCTCTTCATAGATAAGCTCCATATCTCCAAAGGGAGAATGATACACGGCAGTCTTCATGGCCCTCTTCCTTTCTTTCCACGCAGAGTGAAATATCATTTAAAGTTCCATTTCTTTATGATTTCATTATATCATGAAAGAAAAAACAAAAATCCTGCGGCTTTTATCCTATGCCCGTGCAAATCTCTTTGTCCAAGAGGGACCCCCTGTTGTCTGCTATTATTGTACTCAAAAGAGTTTTAGTAAAATCCTTTTGAGCAAAATGACAAGTCAAAACAGCCCGGGCCTGAGGCACCATTTCTACCTGCTTTCAAGAAAGCGCCGGACGCAGGCAGGAAGCTCCTATCCAGTCCAAAGAAATGAGGCAGCCCCCTCAAATACCCAATCCAAAGAAAAATGTGTGTGTTTCGCATATATACATTTGAAAAATGTGTGAAATGGAGTAAAATATAGCTGGAAAATGTGAATTTAAAAGTGATAAAGCTCGCAAAAATGTGAAGGAGGGCATATGGAACTTTTAAAGCGAAAGGTGTCAGACCTTTTGATTCAATGGAAGAATGACCCGGACCATCTGCCGCTGATTATCAAAGGGGCCCGTCAGATTGGGAAAACGGAATCCATCCGCCATTTCGGAAAGACCCGGTATAAGCATTATGTGGAAATCAATTTCATCCTGCAGAAGCAGTTTCGGACAATCTTTGATGACGGCTTTGATGTGGACCAAATCATCAAGAATATCACTTTTATCAATCCGGATTTACAGATTACTCCCCACGACACGCTGATTTTCTTCGATGAAATCCAGGCCTGTATCAACGGAGCTGCCAGTCTGAAAGCCTTTAAGATGGATGGCCGGTATGATGTCATCTGCTCCGGTTCCCTCATGGGCATCAATTATCAGGAAATCGAATCAAACAGTGTGGGCTATAAGCAGGACTATGTCATGTACTCCCTGGACTTTGAGGAATTTCTGTGGGCCAAAGGGTATAAGCCGGAGCAGATTGAAGAGTTATATGAGCGTATGGTTCAGGTCCGGCCCCTGACGGCCTCCCAGATGGAGGCCCTTCTTCAGGCCTTCCATGAATATATGATTGTAGGCGGAATGCCTGCCATTGTATCCCGCTTTATGCGGCAGAACAATTACTTCGGCATACTGCAGATGCAGCAGCAGATTCTCTTGGACTACGAAGAGGACATCACCAAGTATGCCGGCGGACTGGATAAAGCAAAAATACTGAATGTGTATCGGTCCATCCCCGTATTTCTGGGAAAATCAAACAAGAAATTCCAGATTTCCAAAGTAGCCCGGGGGGCCCGGAATCGGGACTATGTGGGCGTCGTCGACTGGCTGGACAATGCGGGCATTGTAAATATCTGCTACAATCTGGAAATGCCGGAACTGCCATTAAAGGGCAATTATAATCCCTTTGATTATAAATTATATTTCGGAGACCCCGGTCTCCTGATTGGCTCACTGGATGAAGAATCACAGCAGGACCTCAGGTATAACCGCAACTTTAATATTTACAAAGGCGCCCTCTACGAAAATGTGGTCAGCGATATGCTGAAAAAGCAGGGGTTCCCTCTGTTCTTCTATAAAAATGGCACCTCCACCGTAGAAATGGATTTCATGGTAAGGGACATAGACTCCCTGGTGCCGGTGGAAGTCAAAGCGAACCGCGGCGCTGCCATCTCGCTGAATAAAATGATTACCGGAAAGTCCTACGGGGACATCCATTATGGAATCAAAGTAGGAAATCTAAATATAGGATATAATGGGTTGTTTTATACCTTTCCCTACTTCCTCACATTCCTCCTGAAACGATTCCTTGCACACCGAAAGGAGACACCCCATGACAATGCAGAATCATGAAAATAAAATCCACATCCTCTTCATCTGCCACGGCAACACTTTCTGATTTTTTAACAAACCGCATGGAATTGGGCTTTGCGGCTATTAAAAAGGAAAAATATACTACGATTTTACTACTAATATACAATATGTAGTAGTTAACAATTAAAAATATACTATAAATGGTATAAAATAGCCACGCGTGAGTGGATGAACCATAAAGAAGAAGTAGAAATAAGAGGACCGCATCAAAAAATCAGGGCAGGTTACCAATTAGATGGTGGCTGCCCTGATTTTTTATATTGATTTTAAACGGGTATGAAGTCTGCTTTCCGCTTCAGAATAAATAGAATTCAAGACATCTGTATCAGCGTTAAGTTCGGCCATAACAATGTCGACACATTCTGCATTTGTAAAAATCTGTCGATATAAGCTGATGGACTCGAACTGATGCAGCAGTTGTTCGCGAAAATCATCATCCGATAGTTCTAAACGTCCTTGCAGATTGGCGAGCCATCGTTTTATAGCTGGTGGCAGTGTTATCCCGGATTTACTATAGGGAAAATCATGTTCAAGCATGAGTTGTAATCGGAATTTTTCACCAACATCGCTGAATTCATCATTGCCCATGCCGCTCAGATCATAAGCGATTACTTCGCATAACAGATTGAAGGCTTGTTCATATTTCTTTTCTTCGAAGAGAAACTCATACATATTAAGCCGGGTATTGCGATAAAGGCCCATGTCGCCTTTATTAAGATGTTTGAGTGATTCCTCATTAAAGAATTGCCAGATAAGGTCACGATAACCTGCGTGATTTGGATTTCGATGATTCAGACGGTCGTTCATCTCCCAGACGGACATGTACTTATGGCGGTGGAGATAGGGGACATATTGGTTTTCCGCAAGCTCCTGTTGGCCGGATTCGGTCAATTCATAAAAGCGCACAGGGAATTTTTTCTCCAAGTCTTCGAGCGATGCATTTTCTAATAAACGGTCGATTAGCTCAGCTTTCTTTCCGCTTACCTTCTGGCCGATGGTCTTTAGTTCCTTTTTTATCATTGGCACCGTCAGATTTTGAATGGCAGACTGTAAATCCCCTGGCTGGATGAATCCTCTTTTTTCGAGCGATTTCAGCACAGCACCTGGATGCTCTACCGAATACTCATAATACCAAAATCCCGGGTAATGATTATTCCGGAAACTGGTAGAAAACGTGTGGGCATAGTCAAGCATCAAGATTTCATGTGGGTACAAACCTCTTTTTGTAGGGACCGCGTTTTTTACAAGAACGCTGAGCGGGACCATATCTGGCGACGGGCGCAGCGATGACGCACAGTCGGATTTCTTTGTCGTGCATCTGATGGGCGCACATGAAGATTTTAAACGGCGCGATCCGGCTGCGTTTGCGAAGTTCACGGCGGCGGATGAGACGGGCGGTGCAAAGGATGACGAAGCTTCACGGACCATCCGCGCTGAGCACGACAATGCCGTGCTTTACGATGATTACATCGTAAATGAAATCATCAAGCGCTTTGAGGAACAGGATGCCGTGGTCATGTTCCTGTCGGACCATGGCGAGGAAGTCAACGACGTGCGCGAAATCGTCGGTCATGGCGATGAGAGCAGCGCCTGGCAGCGTGACATTCCCATGGTCATCTGGACCTCGGCGAAATTCCGTGCGCACCATCCGGAGGATGCGGCCCGCATTGAGCGGTCGAAAAGTCATGCATGGCAGAGCGATGAAATGATCCACACGCTGCTGGACCTCATGAAAATTACCGTACCGCAGTATGAAAAAGAAAAGAGCCTGCTGCTCTGAGACAAAAAGAAGACCTGCCGCACCTGGAAAACGGTGTGACAGGTCTTTTTATGATGAAATGGATGCGGTTATTCTGTCTGGGCTTTTGCTGCTTTCTTGGCCGGCAGCAGGAACGTGGCTCCGGCACACAGGGCAGCGATGAGAACGAGCAGGGCCATGACGGAAGCAACGCCGAATGTATCGGCGAAATGGCCGAGCACGGGGGCGACAATGCCGCCCACGCTCATGGAGATGCCGAGCGTGACGCCCGAGGCGAAGCCGATATTCTTGGCGAGGTATTCCTGACCGAGAACGACGAAGGAGGAAAACGGCGCCAGCATCGCAAAGCTCAGCGGGATGAGCATGGCGTAGACCGCGTAGATGCTGCCGGAAAAAGCGACGACGGCGAGCAGCGGCACGAGCAGGAGATTGCCGAGGCAAAGCGTACGGCGGTACCCGTGACGGTCGGCGAAACGTCCCCCGACAAGCGTGGCGAGCACGCCCATGATGCTGACGATCGAAAGCGTCAGAGAGCCCGTGGCTTCGCTCGTGCCCAGTGCGTGGATGCAGAAGAGCGGCAGGAAACTCGAGATGCCCGTGAAGACGGTCGCACGGAACAGGATGACGACGAACAGGCGGAAAAAAGCATGCCAGTCATTTTCCGCAGCAACGTCCGCGGGTTTGTCTTCTTTGACGGCCTCAGCTGCTGCCGCTTTGGCGGCTTCTGCCTTGCTCTTGGCAATGGCGCGGCGCAGATGCGGTGCCGCAAGCAGCAGAGCCAGACTCATGATGACGGCATTGATGCCGTAGAACGCAAGGCCGTGCATGCCAAAAGTCGTGACGAGGAAGACGGCGAGCAGAGGACCGAAGCCGAAGCCGCCGTTGCCGCCGACGCTGAAGATACTCATGCCCTCGCCGCGGTTGCCCTGTGAGACGCCGTTGACGCAGCGGGCGGCTTCGGGGTGGAAAATCGCAGCCGCGATGCCCATGACGGTGACCGAGGCAAAAATCAGCCAATAATTCGTGACAAAACCCGTGAGTGCAAGGGACGTACCGGCAAAAATATAGTGGGCCCGTTGTCAAGACCAGCTTTTCAAAAACTAAGCGCGCCGATTGG
>NZ_CALGPS010000125.1 GCF_937959425.1 uncultured Dialister sp. | reverse complement strand
AATTGGCTAAATTTGACGGGCTAAAAATGGCTATATTTGCCGGGCTCTAACACCGCGTGGAAAAAGCGGCACCCCCTTTGGTGCCTTACGGCACCACCTTTCCCCCGCTGAAGCGGGGGCACTATGGACGCTTACCATTGTGCCACATGGCTCTACAGGGAAAGCATTGAGAGACTTATTCTGCCCCCTGAATAGGGGTGGCAAGCGAACACGATTCGTAAGGGAGCGGTAGCGACCTGAGAATCGTGTGAGACGCTTTCCCGTGGAGAAGTCCGGCGCAGCCGGATAGGGGGTGGCCACGCCAGTGGCCAATTCACCGAAAGGTTTAGCCGTGATTTAAGCAGCAGGAGGGTAGTCCCGTAACGCAGGCTCCTTTCTCAGAAAGGAGCTGGGCGAAGCCCTGAGGAACACTTGAAGATAGCTCCAGGCCGCTATGAGCCATCTTAGGCCCCTGCGGGGCCTCGGCCTTTCTGTGAAAGGCCGCTATCCTCCGTCGCCTGCGGCGACACCCCCTTCCAAAGGAAGGGGGCTAAAAACTGCGACGTCAGCCGCCACCACAACCCTCAGCAGCGGAGCTGCTGTCAAACCTAAGAACCCTCAGGCCAAAGGCCTGTCAATCTTAAGAACCTTCCTACACAACCTTTCTACACAACCTGCCGCCGTAAGGCGGCCATAACCTTCGCCCGCGCAGCGGGCGTCAACCTTCCCCTTTGAACCCTCTGATCCCATACGCCCGCAGGGCGTATTTTTTTACAAAACCATATTGAAATTTACAGATATACATGATATAATACTTTCAGAAAGTTAAATATGCTTCGTCAATCGTGAATACGATGGCCGGCAAATTGGTATATTCTATTTCATATTTCCAAGGAGGAAAAAAATTATGTCTTTAAACGGTAAAAAAATCAGCGAATTCCAGGTCAAAGCGTATCAGAACGGTGATTTTATCGATGTAAGCGATAAGGACCTCATTGGCAAGTGGAGCGTTCTCTTCTTCTATCCCGCAGATTTCACCTTTGTATGCCCCACAGAACTGGAAGATCTGCAGAACAAATATGATGAATTCAAGAAAATCGGATGCGAAATCTATTCCGTATCCTGCGATACCCATTTCGTTCACAAAGCTTGGCATGAATCTTCCGAACGCATCGGCAAGGTAGAATTCCCCATGATCGGCGATCCCACCGCTAAGCTGTCCAAGGATCTGGACATTTACATCGAATCCGAAGGTCTCACAGAAAGAGGCACCTTTGTTATCAACCCGAAGGGCGAAGTGGTGCTCTATGAAGTATCCGCAGGCAACATCGGCCGCAACGCCGACGAACTTCTCCGCAAGGTGGAAGCTGCCCAGTTCGTTTACGAACATGGCGATGAAGTATGCCCGGCTAAATGGCATCCAGGCGAACAGACCCTGAAACCTTCCTTCGATCTGGTTGGCAAATTATAATCTGAGGTGGCATCATGGATACAGTTTATGATGCCATAATAGTAGGCGGAGGACCGGCAGGGCTCTCCGCCGCTATTTATATGGCAAGGGCAAGATTTCGCGTACTGGTGATTGAAAAGGAAAAGATGGGCGGACAGATTACCATTACCGCAGAAGTGGTGAACTATCCCGGCATTTTCAATACCAGCGGTGAGAAACTCACTTCTGAAATGATCCGCCAGGCCAAAGCCTTCGGCGCCGAATTCCTTTCCGCCCACGTTACGGGCCTTGACCTGGAAGGGGACTACAAGACCGTCCACACCAGCCGCGGCGATTTCAAAGCCCTGGGCATCGTCTATGCCGGCGGCGCCCATCCCAGACTGGCAGGCTTCAACGGGGAAACGGAATTCCGCGGCCACGGCGTAGCTTACTGCGCCACCTGCGACGGTGAATTCTTTACCGACCGAACCATCTTCGTCATCGGCGGCGGCTATGCGGCGGTGGAAGAAGGCCTCTTCCTCACCAAGTACGGCAAAAAAATCATCATGGTCATCCGTGGCGATGATTTCTCCATCGACTCCGCTGCGGTGGAAGAACTGAAGGAAAATCCCGATGTCACCATCCTCTACCATACCCAGGTGGAAAAAGTGGAAGGGGACAGCGCCATCCGACAGGTTACCCTGAAAGACAGGAAATCAGGGGAAGAAACCGTATATACGGCTGATGCCGGCGACTTCTACGGCGTCTTCGTCTTCGTAGGCTATGCGCCGGAAAACGAACTCCTTAAGGGCAAAGTAGACCTTGACCCCCAGGGCTACGTCATCACAGACCGTGACCAGAAAACAAATATTGACGGCGTCTACGCCGCCGGCGACATCTGCGTCAAAAACCTGCGCCAGGTAGTCACCGCCGTATCCGACGGCGCCGTGGCAGCCACCTCCCTGGAAAAATATCTGGGCAGCCAGTACAGAAAACTCCACATGAAGCGGACCTACGTGAAAAAAGTGGAGCCAAAGGAAGAACCAAAGGCAGCGGCAGCCAAAGCAGAAGAAGGCGCCTTCCTGGACGATGACACCCGGCAGGCCTTAAAGCTGGTGCTTGACCGCTTTACACAGCCCGTCACCCTTCGCCTCTATAAAGACGACACCGAACTTTCCTATGAAAACGAAAAACTGCTGAAGGAACTCTCCTCCCTGTCTGATAAAGTTTCCTATGAAATCAAGGACGCTGCGCCGGGTCTGGAACACGCCATTTCCATCATCAGAAACGACGGCACAGAAGCAGGCCTTTACTTCCACGGAGTTCCCGGAGGCCACGAATTCAACTCCTTCATCCTGGCCATGTACAACACCGCCGGCCCCGGACAGGACGTGGGCAAAGACAATGAAAAACGGATTTCCGCCATTCAGGAAAAGAAAAACATCACCATTGCCGTCTCCCTCTCCTGCACCATGTGCCCCGACCTCGTGGCAGCGGCAGAAAGAATCGCCGCAGATAATGACAACATCACCGTCCACGTCTACGATCTTGCCCACTACCCGGACCTCCAGAAAAAATACAACATCATGAGCGTCCCCTGCCTCATCGTCAACGACAAAGACATCCACTTCGGTAAAAAAGGAGTGGGAGAACTGCTTGATATTCTGGGATAATTGAGATAATGAAAAACCTGCTCTCTGGGGCAGGTTTTTGGTGTCATGGACACGCCCTGCGGGCGTGAGGGTTCAAAGGGTACAAAAGGTTCTGAAGTTTGATGCGCCTTTTGCGCGAGGGTTGTGGTGGGCTGTATTCCCGAAGGGGCCTGCCGCTGCGCGGCAGAGGGGCATATGGCCCTGTGCTATCGCACGGGCCAAGGGTTGCGTCGCTGCCGCTCAGGGGGCAAAGGCCGTGGTAGGCGCTTTTGGGAATATAGGGGCGCCAGTTTGTATAAAACCAAACAACCGCCCTGACGGGCGATGGAAAAGAGTTTCCCCCTTGCCCGCTTCGCGGGACTTCCCCCGCAAGCGGGAGCAGAACAACCCGTGCTTAAATTAGCGTAGCTTATGGGGCTTCAGCTTATCGGAGCTTTATTGTCCCCCCGCTGTGCGGTGGGAAGGTGGTGCCGTAGGCACCAAAGGGGGGAAAGCCACCGGAGGTGGCTAAATCAGCAGAATGCTCAGTGCGATTTATGCAGCACAATAGCATTCCCGTAACGCTGACTTTGAACTCATCGCCCGCAAGGGCGATACCACAACCCTCAGCCCGATAGGGCTGTCAAACTTAAGAACCTTAAGAACCCTCGGGGCGAAGCCCCGTCAACCTTCCCCTCTGAATCCTCTGAACCTTCACGCCGCAGGCGTGTCATAAAAAAATAAAAAATGTATACTCCATTTTTCTTTTAAATATGATACAATAAGTACAACTGTGAAAGAGAAAGTATACTATTGTGGAGGCATACAATGAACAGACAACTTTCTATGGAATTTGTAAGAATCACGGAACAGGCAGCTCTTCGGAGCGGCCGTCTCATGGGCGTAGGTGACAAGGAGGGCGCTGACCAGGCAGCCGTTGACGGCATGCATGAACAGTTTGCCAAGACCCCGGTTTCCGGCACCGTGGTAATCGGCGAAGGGGAAATCGACGAAGCGCCTATGCTCTACATCGGCGAACATGTAGGTGCCGGCGGAGAAGAAGTAGATATTGCCGTAGACCCGGTAGAAGGCACCAACCTGGTAGCCAAAGGACAGAACGGTGCCATTGCCGTACTGGCCATTGCGCCCAAAGGATGCCTGCTTCATGCGCCGGACATGTATATGCAGAAAATCTGTGTCGGCCCCCGTGCCAAAGGCCGTATCGACATCAACGCATCGGTTACTGAAAACCTGAAAAACGTGGCCGATGCCATGGACCGTGAAATTTCCGACCTCACCGTAGTCATTCTGGACCGCGAAAGACATGAAAAAATCATCCGCGAAGCCAGAGAAGCAGGCGCCCGCATCCGCCTCATCACCGACGGCGACGTAGTCCCCTCCATCGACTGCGGCATCCAGGGAAGCGGCATCCACATGGTATTAGGCTCCGGCGGCGCCCCCGAAGGCGTTCTCTCTGCCGTAGGCCTTAAATGCCTGGGCGGCGACATGCAGGCCAAACTTCTTCCCCACACAGAAGAAGAAGTGAAACGCCTCCATGCCATGGGCATTGACGACCCCAACAAAGTCCTCACCCTTGACGACCTGGTCAAAGGAGACGACTGCATCTTCTCCGAAACCGCCATCACCGACTGCGCCATGCTGAGAGGCGTCCGCTACTTCGGCGGCGGCGCAAGAACCTCCACCCTGGTGCTCCGCTACAAAACCGGCACCGTCCGCTTCGTAGACACCATCCACCGCTTCGGCGACCCCAAACCGGCCGTCCGCCTCTGGTAATCAGGAAATAAGAAACAGCCCTTTTCGGGCTGTTTTTTTATTATAGACACGCCCTTTCGGGCGTGAGGGTTGACGGCCCTTCGGGCCGAAGGTTCTAAAGGGGCTTAAGTTTGACGCGCCTTTGGCGCGAGGCTTGTGGTGGGCGCCTTTATGGACACGCCCTTTGGGCGTGAGGGTTCAAAAGGTTCAAAGGGTTCTGAAGTTTGACACGGCCTTCGGCCGTGAGGGTTGTGGTGGGCGGCTCCGCCGCCAATATTATAAAACCTTTAAAACCGGGCTTCGCCCGATGAAAAACAGGCCAACCGCCCTTGCGGGCGTGGAAAAAGAGCACCCCCTTTGGTGGCTGCGCCACCACCTTTCCCCCGCAAGCGGGGGCACAACAACCCGTGATTTACTTTGTATCACTTATGAGATAATTGCTTTACGGAGCTTTATTGTCCCACCGCTCAGCGGGGGGAAGGTGGTGCCGTAAGGCACCAAAGGGGGGAAAGCCACCAGAGGTGGCTAATTTACCGAAAGACTGTCCATCACATATGAAACGAAGGAAAAGCATAGAGCAGCCTTCCCGCCGACTGGTATTTAACGATACTTCTGTCACTTACGATTCTTACCGAGATTCTTCGCTGACGCTCAGAATGACGGTGCCCGGCGGGAAGGCAATCCCGTAACGCAGGCTCCTTCCCCAGGAAGGAGCTGCCCGATAGGGCTGAGGATAGGTCCGAAAGAACTTAGAAAAGAACTGACGCCCCTATCCTCCGTCGCCTGACGGCGCCACCCCCTTCCTGTGGAAGGGGGCTCCGGCTCTACGTCATGCAGCACTGGAGACACAAAAGCAAATCCCGTAACGCTGACTTTTATATTGCGCCCATAGGGAGCCACCACAACCCTCGGGCCCGAAGGGCCCGTCAAACCTAAGAACCTTCCGGCCACAGGCCGGTCAATCTTAAGAACCTTTCCCCGCCCCTTTCTACACAACCCTTCTATACAACCTGCGGGCCCTACGGGCCCGCCCCCCTTTGGTGCTGACGCACCACCTTTCCCCCAGCGGAGCTGGGGGCACTATGGGTGCTTGCCAATGTGACACATGACTCTGAGGGAAAGCGTAGAGCGGTTTATTCTGTCCCCCGGATGGGGGAAAGTCCGGCGAAGCCGGATAAGGGGGAGCCACCGAAGGTGGCTAATTCACCGTAATGCATAGCGTGAATTAAGCAGCAGGAGGGCATTACCGTAACGCAGGCTCCTTTCTCAGAAAGGAGCTGGGCGAAGCCCTGAGGATAGGTCTGGTTTACTCCGTCATGCACCACTGGTGACAAAAATGCAAATCCCGTAACGCTGACTATATAATCATTGCCGCAAAGCGGCAATCCACCACCCTCTGAACCCTTTGAACCTTCTGAACCCTTTGAACCCTGCCACGCAGTGGCTCCACAGGCCGGTCAATCTTAAGAACCTTTCCCCGCCCCTTTCTACACAACCCTTCTACACAACCTGCGGGCCCTACGGGCCCGCCCCCTTTGGTGCTGACGCACCACCTTTCCCCCGGCTCCGCTGGGGGCACAATATGGTGGGGGAGGAAACCCTCTGAACCCTTTGAACCCTGCCACGCAGTGGCTCCATAAGCTATCCACAACCCTCGCAGCCGATAGGCTGCGTCAAACCTAAGAACCCTCCGGCCATAGGCCGGTCAATCTTAAGAACCCTGCCGCGCCTGTTAGGCGCGGCCCCCCTGTACTAAAGTACAGTATTATTTCTCCCTTTTTCTGCTATACTAAATATAACAATCAGCGATTTCTTGACTTGCAGTGCACAGGGAGGGAGACCATGGAGAAGGGATGGATTTTTCGGAGACTGGCCTTATGTCTGGCCCTGCTTTTTCTTCTGCTTCCCTTTTCCTCCTCTGCCAGGGACATTGTGTATGACGGAAGGCTGGGGGATGGATACGGGAAGGTGCTGTCCCTGGAGGAAGGGCTTTCTTCTTACCATGTGAGGAAGGACAGCCGCCATCTTCTGGAGGTTATGGGTGAAGAGGATGTGGCTGCGGTGGAGGTGTATGATTTCCAGGCCTTTCCGCTCATGAAGAACCGGATTCTTCCCCGGTACTGGTATCCCCACTATACGGCAGCCATGGTGCTGGCTGTGGCCGACGGCCTGCCATACGACGTGAAGGACTGGGCGGATCTGGTGGAGAAGCCGGTGACCGTAGGGATCCCGGTGGATACGGTGACAAGGGAGCTTTCCATGGTGAGCCTTTCCTACGGCTTATCCGGGGACATGGATCTTTCCGCCGGCACAGCGGCTTTGAAGAAAATCCATCAGGAAGGGCGGCTTCGTCTGGACGCGGCCCATTCGGACAGCTATTACCTCCAGTACGGCATGAGGGATGCGGCGGATGTGTTCATTATGCCTGATGTGGAGGCCAGGCGTATGGTATGGGACGGGGCGCCTTTTCATCTGGTGTATCCGGAGCGGGGGACCCTGTCCTTTAAGAAGGGACTCCTTTCCAAAGAGCCCCTTGTGATAGATGAAAAACACATGGCTTCCGGTCTCTGGGTGAAGGGGTATGCCCTTGAACATCACGGCAGGACCATCCCTCCTGATGAAATGGAAGATTTCCTGGATGAAATGGACCGGGGTGCCTATGAGCTGAAATTTAAAATCCTGGCGCCCTATTCCATCCAGTCCCTCCTGCCCGTTCCCACCCACATGATGTACTTTGCCATGCTTTTCCTGACGGTCATCTGGGGAAGGCGCCTTCGCCGGCGCATGAAGGGGAAGGAAGGGGAGTGGATTATCTTCTCCATGGCCTGCCTTTGTTTTCTCTGGCTCTTTTTCCGTACTATCATAGCGGATCTGCCTCAGGAAATGGTCACCATCCGCCGGTATAACTGGTATTCCTACTATGTATATCTGGCCCTTCTGACCATCCTCATCCTTTGTCTGGCAGTTACGGGCTCCAGGGACCGGGGGAAGGGGGTCTATCCCCTCTGGCTGAAAGGGATTGCTCTTTTTGATATAGCCCTGTCCCTTGTGGTGATGACCAACGATTTCCACGGCGCAGCCTTTTCATTTCCCGAAGGCCTCTCCCGGGGCGTAGATATTCACAACTATGGCTGGGGATACTATGGGCTGGCAGCGGCTTATGCCGGAGAGCTTCTGGCCCTGGTGGGCTGGCTTGTCCATAGGGCAGTGAAAAACCATGTGGGAAATATAATCATCTTCCTGCCGGTGGCGGAGCTTTTTCTCTATCTTCTCTATGTGGCGGCCTATGCCCTTGGCATGAAAGTGGCGGTGGCCACCAATTTCACCCTGGTCACTATTTTTTCCTTCTTCCTCTGGATGGAGTGGATGATTGACTCTCACATGATTGAAGGAAACGGCAGCTACGAAGATTTCTTCACCTATTCCTCCCTGGCCCTGGAAATCAAAGACAAAAGGGGCCGCACCATGTACCACTCCGTCGGGCCGAAGGTGCCGGAAGAGGACTGCGAGGTGAGGACCCTTCCCGTACAGGGCGGTACAGCCCTGTGGCGGCGGGATGTGAGGGAAATCAGGGCAAAGAGGGAAGAGCTCAGCCTGCTGAATGAAGCCCTTCGCCGCACGGCGGATATGATGAAAAAGGAAGGGGAGCTCCGCCGTTCCTATATCCGCATGGCGTCGGAATGGAAAATTTACAGGGAACTGGAAGCCATCGTGAAAAGAAAGGGGCAGCTCATCCTTCGCCATGCTTCCTTCCTGCAGAACGCCCGGCCGGGCAATGAGGCCGACGAGGCGGTGTTCCGTCTCAATGTGCTGGCCTGCTACGTGAAAAGGCGGTGTATCCTTTTCCTCAAAGGCATGGAAGGGGGTAAGGTGGATTATGGGGATTTCCGCATGGCGGCGGAAGAACTTTTCCGCTGCCTTTCCTCCCGGGGCATTCGCGCCGTCTTTCACTCCGAAGGGGAGGCCGCTGCCCTTCCCGCATCCTCCGTCCTTACCCTCTATGACTTTCTGGAAGAATACGTGGAAGACGCCGTCCTGGCAGGGGCGGTCCATATTTCCTGCCACCTTGACCTCCTTTCCCATGGCAGCTGCCTCTCCCTCATGGCAGGAGAGTCCTTCTGGATAGAAGATTTCATCAGGGACATGGAAAAGGACAGCCGTTTCACAAAGGATGGCGTATCCATGACCATCAAAGACCTGGGGTACAGCCTCTCTGTGGAAATCTGCGTCAGGGGGAGAAAGGAGGACACCTATGGCTAATCTGTACATACTACCGGACGCCTGGCTCATCGCCCTTTCCATCTGGGCCCTCCTTTCCCTGGCCGCCGAGTCCTTCCTTGTCTACTACCGGAGCCCCCTTCCTTCCTTTAAGAAAATGGGACGGAAAATGGTGGAAGGGGCGGTGCTTCTTATCCTCCTCATGATTTTCGACCTGATTCATGACGCCCTGGACGGTCACAGCAGCGGCGTCATGCTCCTCTCGCCCCACCAGGAACTCCGGACGGTGCTGGTGCTTGTGACGGCAGCCCTTTTCTTCTATGGGGGAAAGGAAGATAAAAGAAACTATATCCTCTCCGCCGCCTCCTTCCTCCTACTGCCCCTTCTGGATCAGGCTCTCCCCTGGAGCCTCATGCTCCTGCTCCTTATCTGCAATGTGCGCACCGCCATCCGCATCTGTCAGTCCTACCGGCAGTACCATGAAGGGATTACCGCCCACGCCATTGAAGAAGCCATCAACAAAATGCCCGAAGGCATCTTTCTTACCAGGGAAGACGGAGTGCCGGTGCTGGTGAATGACGCCATGAAAAAGTACATGGAAGACATCCTGGGAAAGACGGTATCAAACGGCAGCCTCTTCTGGAAGGAAATCGAAGAAAAAGGGGAAACCTTGAAAGAAGGAAAAGAAATCATCCATACCCTGTCCGGCGGCCGGATCATCCGCTTCACCAGAGAACCCTTCATGACCCCCACAGGCTTCGGCTGGCAGATGGGAGCCTTTGACATGACGGACATGGTAAGGATGAACAGGGAACTGGAAGAGAAGAACGAAACCCTTCGGAAACAGAACGAAAAAATGAAAGACCTGCTGGATATGCTGGTGCCCCTGGAAAGCAGAGAAACCCTCCGCACCATCCGCTTCAAAATCCACGACATGATGGGCCAGCGCATCAGCTACCTCCAGCAGATTTTAAACAACAGGGACTACGAAAACTACGGAAGAATCGGCCGCATCCTCTCCCACCTTCTTAAAGACATGGAAAAGGAAATCAAAGTAAAACCGGACCTCATTCTTTCCGAAATGATGGGTACCTACGAAAGTCTGGGCATCCGATTTCATGTAAAAGGAAAACTTCCCCCCGGCAGCACCGGAAACCTCCTGGTGGAAATCCTCCGGGAAGCGGCGGTAAACGCCATCGTCCACGGCAAAGCAGGAGAAATCACAGTCACCTTTGAAGAAGGGGAAAACCATGTCATGACAGTCACCGACAACGGCATGGGAAGCAGCCCGGCTCTCCGGGAAGGGGGAGGCCTCTCCTCCATCAGAACCAGGGTGGAAAAAGAAGGGGGACATCTGAAATACACCACCGGCCGTCCCTTCACACTCAAAGTCACCCTGCCCGGAAGGGAAGTACACCCTGTGTAATCCTCGAAAAAAATTTCCAAATTGACGTCCTCCTTTTCTATGATATGATAAAGAAAAGGGGGTGCCTGTTATGATACGGGTAATGATTGTAGATGACCAGAAAATCCTGCTGGAGGGACTGCTGCACCTGTTTGAAAAAACAGGAAAAATTGAAGTGGTCAAAATCCTCCAGCTCTCCGAAGTGGCGGAAGTCGCTGCCCAGGTCCTCCAGCCCGACATCATCCTCATGGACATCTGCATGGAAGGCCGCACCAGCGGCATCGAAGTCACCAGACGCATCAAAAAAGCCCTCCCCAGACAGAAAATCATCATCATGACCGGTTTCGCCGACGTCCACTTCGTAGAAATGGCCCAGAAAGCAGGAGCCGACAGCTTCATCTACAAAGAAAGCAGCGCCGCCGACTTCGTAGACTGCATGGAACGCACCCTCAAAGGCGAACGCCTCTTTCCCGACGTCAAAAAAAGAACCACCTTCGGCCTCAACCACACCTGCCTCACCAGAAGAGAACTGGACATCCTCCGCCTCGTGTGCAGAAACAAATCCTACCAGGAAATCGCCGACACCCTCCACATCTCCCGAAGCACCGTCAGCTTCCACGTAAGCAACATGCTGGCCAAAACCGGCCACAAAAACCTCGTAGGCCTGGCCGTAGAAGCGGCGGAAAAAGGATATGCCGCCAATGCTGATCAATAAAAAAATCCGCCGGAAGGCGGATTTTTTCACGCCCTGCGGGCGTGAAGGTTGACGGCCCCTTGGGGCCCGAGGTTCGACGGGGCTTTTGCCCCGAAGGTTCTCAAGTTTGACGGTACCTGCGGTGCCGAGGGTTGTGGTGGCGCCCATGGACACGCCCTTGCGGGCGTGAGGGTTGACGGCCCTTCGGGCCGAGGGTTCTAAAGGGGCTTAAGTTTGACAGCGGCTTTGCCGCTGAGGGTTGTGGTGGGCGGCTGCGCCGCCAATATGATAAAACCTTTACAACCGGCCTTCGCCCGTGGGAAAAGCTGCCCCCCTTTGGTGGCTGGCGCCACCACTTTTCCCCCTCTTCGAGGGGGCACAACAACCCGTGATTTGCTTTATGCTACTTATAAGATAATTGCTTCACGGAGCTTTATTGTCCCACCGCACAGCGGGGGGAAGGTGGTGCCGTAAGGCACCAAAGGGGGAAAAGCCACCGGAGGTGGCTGATTCACCGCGATGATTAGTGGGACTTAAGCAGAAAAAGGTAAATCCCGTAACGCAGGCTCCTTCCTCAGAAAGGAGCTGGGCGAAGCCCTGAGGATAGGTCTAGAAGATAGATTCAAGCCACTATGAGCCATCTTAGGCCCCTTTGGGGCCTCGGCCTTTTTTCAAAAGGCCGCTATCCTCCGTCGCCTGCGGCGACACCCCCCTTCCAAAGGAAGGGGGCTAAAAACTGCGGCGTCAGCCGCCACCACAACCCTCGGGCCCGAAGGGCCCGTCAAACCTGAGAACCTTAAGAACCTTCGGCCCGAAGGGCCGTGAACCTTGAATTTTTTGTGCCCGGAGGACGCAAAAAATTTAAAAATACACACTTACGCTTGTCCCCAGCACATACTCATGAAAGCCATCGGTAAAGGGCCCGCTTTTTTGATTTTTCAAAGCGAATCCTTCCAGGGCCCACACAATTCCCTTTACCGGCACGAAGTCCACCCTTGCGCCCCAGCCGGAAAAGCCCATGCGGCGGAAGAAGGTGGTGTCGGCATCCATGGTGGGCGCCAGAAGGGCGGAGGAGGGGAGGTGGTAGTAACGGACCCAGACTTCATAGCTTCCCGC
The DNA here is from genome assembly GCF_937959425.1 of uncultured Dialister sp. Lineage (GTDB taxonomy): Bacteria > Bacillota > Negativicutes > Veillonellales > Dialisteraceae > Dialister. The sequence goes on along the minus strand of NZ_CALGPS010000125.1, from coordinate 5,646 downwards.
CCGTTTCGGATCCGCTTCCCCGTACATCGCCGCTGCCACATAGCCCGGTTTCGTTTCGCTGAAATGGTCCTTTTCATGATAACCGTGGGAGAGGACGTAGTCCACACTGAAGGTCCAGTCCTCATTGGGAGAGTAGGCACCCTTTACTACGCCTACCTGCTGGCGGTCAAAGCGCTCTCCCGATTTCCCGGAGGGCAGATGGAAACCGGAAAGGACCGGTATGGATTCCCTATGGCCATGGATGGCTCTGAAATCGGCATAGGCGCTGTGAATGAGCCATTTGCCCAGGGTTCTCTTATTTTCCAGCACCAGCACCTTCCTCGCTTTGGAACGGTCCTCCGTTGTACGGCCGTAGAAGAAGACCGACCGCCCCGGTCCCTCATCATCATGTCCATAGCGGATGCGGAAACCGTCCATTTTCTTGTCCAGCAGATCCCCGTCCATGAGGTAATAGTTCAGCCGCCCTGCCTCTATCTTGAGGCTCTCATTTTCGTACTGCAGGTAAGCCCGGGAAAGGAAAAGGTGGTGACTGTTCCCCGGTCCCTGATCTATGCGGTTGTCCTCCAGCGCCGTTTTCAAAAGCAGATGGGGCGTCAGGCGGAGCACAGGAAACAGGCGGAAACGCCGCGTTTCCATGGTCACCTTCTCATCCTGCCTCTTCCAGGCCCCGCTCTCGGGTGACAGGGCCTTTCCGCGAAAACGGCCATTTCCGTAAAGCCAGCGGTAATCGCCATGGATTTCAAACCATGGAACCTTTTCTTCCTGTTTCTCCAAAGCAGCTCCCGCTTTTTCCAGATTTCCCATATCCTCAGGAACCGGGCTTTCCCCATGGCAGAAAGACCAGGGAAGGCATGCCAGAAGCATGGACAGAACCATTCTTTTCCACATAGGACACCTCTCTTTATGAAATCTTCATACTCCTGAATGTATCATATCATGAAATAAGACACTCTCCAAATGGAAAACCTGTACTTTAGTATAGGTTTTTTTCATTTTTATTTTGCTATAATCAGGCCGGAAAAGGGAAAAGGGCCTTGGCCAAAGGCCGGAAAGCCCGCCATCCCGGAAAAGACAGCTCCGCCATATTCGTCGGAAGCAGTAAAGAAAGGAGGAAATAGAAGCATAGGAGAATCGGCGCCGGCAGGAGTAATGAACAGAGAAAGAAGGTAAGAAGTATAAAGGAGGGACCCCTATGAATCGGGTATACAAAGTCATCTGGTCTAAAGCAAAACATTGTTATGTGGTCACGTCTGAAATTGCCAAAAGTCACACCAAGGGCGAGTCAACAGGGAGAGGACTGAAGAAACTGGCGGCAGCTCTGCTGGTGGCAGCAGCCCTCATGGGACCAAACTTCGCCTGGGCAGCAGGCGACACGGTGACTGTCAAGGATACGAGTACTGTGGAGCAGATTGTGTACACCAAAGACGGTGCAGATGCTATATTTGCTACTAAAACTGATTTAGATGCGAAGGCAAATGCGGATGATGTAGAAAGCACTTATGCTAAAACTGCTGATGTAGCAAACACTTATGTAAATAAAACCAAAGCAGAAGTGACATATCTGACCGTTTCCGGAGATGTAGAAGCACACGGTACTTTGAACGTAGGCGATGGTAAATTCATAGTAGATTTAGCCGGTATGACAACCACTAACAACGCTACCATTCGCGATACCCTGACCGTTAAGGGCGATACAGAAATGAAAGGCGACCTGGGCGTGAACGGCAACATTAAAACCAATAGAGGTTTTATTCAGACTGGTGGCGGAAACATCAATACCCAGGGTGGAGCACTTCGTACCAACGGAGGTAATATCAATGCAGGCAGCGGTCTTATCAAGACTACCGGCACAGTGAAAGCCGGAGATGTCCAGACCGGTACCTTGACAACCAATGGCAACGCTACCATTGGCGGTGCCCTGACCGTTACCGGCGGTACAGAAATGAAAGGCGACCTTTCTGTAAAAGGCGAATTCAAATCCGAGACTCTCTCCAGCGAATTGGATAAGAACAACTACACCACCATTAACGGCGGCAAGACGCAGTCCGTGAATCTGAAGGTGGATGCAGTGGGGTCGGAAACCCAAGCCAGTGCATCGACTTTTGACGAAAACGGCAGCAATGCATGGGCGAAAGATGATGATTCTATCGGCAAGAGCAGCATGACCGCAGATAAAATCAGCCAGTCCCTGTCCGATAAAGGCGACAACCCGAAAAATGCAGCATCCCGTGTCCTGTCCCAGATTGCGGATAACAAATATGAAATTGCTGACAGCGTTGTCGATGCCAATGGAAACACCAATACCTCCACCCAGCTGTCCGATCGGACCATTACCAATATCAAGAATGGAACCAATGAATCCATCGACCTGCAGGAAGTAGATCAGATCGGTTCCTCCGTAACCGACGGCACCAATACCTCCGTGGTGAACCAGAATGCCGGAAGCCTCATTTTCTCCATTACCGATGGCCCCAACAACACTGGCGTCACCCAGACGGCAACAGATATCACCAACACTGCTAAGAACGGTACGATCGCCAATGAGGCCAAGAATATCACCAACCACGCTACCGAAAACATGACCAACACGGTGGGCGGAAACCTGACCACCACCGTCACCGGCGACAGCAGCCTGACGGCAGAAAACATCACCAACGAAGCGAAGAACAAGATTACCAACAAAGCTCTGGATGTAGAAACCGATGCGGCAAGCTCCGTTGTAAGCAAGGTATCCAACGATTACGGTTCCAATACCTCCACCCAGCTGTCCCATCAGACAACGGAAGAAATGAAGGCTGAGGGCAAGACTGCTTCCTACCTCCGCGGGGCTGTAGAAGAAAAATCCCAGCTGATTGATGGTGGCGTGAAGACCACCATCGATACCATTGCCGGTCAGACCAATACCAATATTACGGATGGAACCTATACATCCAACGACCTGCAGAAAGCAGATCAGATCGCTTCCTCCGTAACCGACGACACCAATACCACCGTGGTGAACCAGAATGCCGGAAGCCTCGCTTCCTCCATTACCGATGGAACCAAGTTCAACAACACCAACAACACCGTAGACAAATCGGAGCAGCTGATCAAAGCCAGCGATACCCAGTACAGCGCTACGTCTAAGACAGCTACTAAGATGGAAGATGCCCTGGTAAGCGGTAGCAGTTTCATCGACGTTATCAAGAACCTCGACGATGCAGCCAACCCGTTCATCGGCATCGGCAGCGCCGTAAAGGATGGCACCAACATCACTGTCGTCACCCAGACGGCAAAAGATATCACCAACACCGCTAAGGACGGTACGATCGCCAATGAGGCCAAGGATATCACCAACCACGCTACCGAAAACATGACCAACACCGTTGACAAAGACCTGACCACTACAGTGGGTGGAAACAAGAGCGAAACGGTCACCGGTACAAGCACGGAAACTGTGACCGGCAAGAAGACTGAAAACTACAATGGCGGCCTGGAAACCACAGTGACCGGTGAAGAAAAACACACCGTAAACGGCAGCCAGACCAATAGTACTACCGGTGATCAGGGCAACACTATCGGCGGAAAGCAGACTACTACCGTCACCGGCGACAGCAGCCTCTCTGCCAAGAACATCACCAATACGGCAACGGAAAAACTGTCCAACTCTGCGGCAGAAATCGAAAATAGTGCTTCCAAGTCCATCACCGACAAAGTAGGCGCCAATGTAGAGCGGACCATGACCACCAAGAAGATTTCTGAATCTGTGAAGGGTGATGACGCCAAGAGCAACTCCTTCAGCAAGACCGCTGAAAAGGATATGAACATCATCACCGATGGCACCAACACCAGCACTCTGAGCCAGCTGGCTGACAAGGTGAATACATCCCTCAAGAACGGAACCCAGTCGCTCAACAATACGAAGACCGTGACCGAGGATGTAACCAAGGTGACTGACGAGAACACCGGTGCATTCTCCAGCTCCAGCCAGAAGGCGGACAGCATTACAAGCACGGTGAAGGATACGGAAAAAGGTACGATTTCCGAAAGAAGCCAGACTGTTTCCCAGGTACAGGACAAGGTTGGTACAACCACGGTGACCACCACCGAAGACCTGACCAAGCTGACCAATGAAAATTGCACCCATACAACGGAAATGGACTACGCGAATGTAACGAAAGACCTGAGCGTATATAGAAACACCACCCTTGGCCAGGAAGGCGAGGACACCAATCTCACCGTAAACAGCAAATCCGAATTCAAAGATACAGTGAAGATGGACAGCACCCTGGAAGTGGATGGAACATCTACCTTCAACGACAAAGTCACCATCTCCAAAAACGGCCTCGCTGTTACCGGCGGCACCACCACAGACACCCTGAATGTGACAGGAGAAACCAGGACCGGCACCCTTCATGTGAATGGCGACGGCTATGTAGGCGGTGACCTCAACGTGGAAGGCAATATCGAAACCCATGATGCCGTACTTTCTGCAGACAGCCGTCAGGTTGTCACCGGCAGGCAGCTCTATCAGACCAATGAAAGAGTGGACAGGCTGGATAACCGCATCAAGAAAGTAGGCGCTAATGCAGCAGCCCTGGCAGCCCTCCGCCCCGGAGACTTCAACCCTGATGACAAGTTCAGCATCGCTGCAGGCTTCGGCTCTTACCGTAACGCCAATGCCGCAGCCCTTGGCCTCTTCTACCGGCCCAATGAAAACGTACTCCTCTCCCTGGGCACCTCCTTCGGTGACGGAGAAAATATGGTGAACGCAGGGGTGAGCGTAAAATTCGGCAGAGGCAAATCCATGGCCGAAAGAAGAAAAGAAATGGCTGACGAAGTATCCGGCATGAGAGATGAAATGAGAAGCCAGGATGAAAGAATTGCAGAACTGGAAGAAATGCTGAAAAAACAGAGCGAGCTCATCGAAAAACTGAGCAAGGAAGCATAAACAAACTATCATAATATCTGCCACTCCCTCCGGCAGGTGATTAGGATAGCAGAAAGACCCGGTCCCCCGCCGGGTCTTTTTGTTTGCATTCCCCATGCTGCAGTAGGGAAACCGATTCATCATTTCCGCTGCAGCGAAGCGGAGAAATCTCATGGGTAGTGTGCTAGTGGGATGGTGTGCTGGTGGGACTGCTGTCGGCTATCGGCTGTCGGCTGTCGGCCTTGGTGGGCGCCCCCTTATTGGACACGCCCTGTGGGTGTGAGGGTTCAGATGGTTCAAAGGGTTCAAAGGGTGGTGGTAGGTGCCCTTAAAAATAAAGGGCGCCAGTATAAATAAAACCTTTACAACCGCCCTGGCGGGCGAGGGGAAAACAAGCCAACCGCGCCTAACGGTCAGTCGATTAAAAGGAAGGCCCTTTTATGGGCAGGCTATGGGCCAACTTCGACTGACTTGCACATTCTCTGCAGAATGTGCACAGCGCGTGGGAAAAGCGGCACCCCTTCTGCCGCCTTCGGCGGCGTCTCTCCACGGGAAAGCGTCTCACACGATTCTCAGTCGCCTACGGCTCCCTACGAATCGTGTTCGCTTGCCACCCCGGAGGGGGAGATTCTAGCGGCGCTATAGAATGAGTGACTTAAATCAGATTAGCACTGCGGTGATTCCCCCTTTGGTGCCTGCGGCACCACCTTTACCCAAAGGGAAGCATGTCACTGGAT
>NZ_CALGPS010000124.1 GCF_937959425.1 uncultured Dialister sp. | reverse complement strand
GAAACAGGAAACTATTCGCTAAAAGTTTCCCACAGGGCATGACACAATAGCGAATTATCGGAACAGGAAACTATTCGCCAAACGTTTCCCACAGGGCATGACGCCATGGCGAATCATAGCGACAGGAAACTTTCTCTCCCCTTTTTCAAAAAAATGCAAAAAAGGGGTAGACAGAGCGTCATCTCGATGGTATAATCTATAAACGTGATGAGGACAAACCTCTGAGTGAGCAAAAAGAACTAAAAAAGTTCTTGACAAGCGAAACGAAATTGTGTATAATAACTTTCGTCACTTGCGTGCTGGCGTAGCTCAGTTGGTAGAGCAGCTGATTTGTAATCAGCAGGTCGTAGGTTCAAGTCCTATTGCCAGCTCCATATGGGCGGATTCCCGAGTGGTTAAAGGGAGCAGACTGTAAATCTGCCGGCTTTGCCTTCATAGGTTCGAATCCTATTCCGCCCACCAAATATCGCGGGGTGGAGCAGTTGGTAGCTCGTCGGGCTCATAACCCGAAGGTCGCAGGTTCAAGTCCTGCCCCCGCCACCATGTTAATACTTTCCTATATATAGATTTGCTGATATAGCTCAGTCGGTAGAGCGTATCCTTGGTAAGGATAAGGTCACCAGTTCAATCCTGGTTATCAGCTCCATGGCGGCTTAGCTCAGTTGGCTAGAGCAAGCGGTTCATACCCGCTGTGTCCGGAGTTCAAATCTCTGAGCCGCCACCAAACACCGTAAAAAAGAGTTCTCTCCGGAGAGCTCTTTTTACTGTTATCTGCAATCGTATGGTAAGACGAAAGCCGGTGACAGAATTCCTGTATTTCTTTGAAATTGCATATGGAATTGCGCCCTGTTTCTTGTTTCCCGTTGACTTTCAATGTATAATAAATAAAGCGCAAATCTATTTTTGCAAATTCTTTTTTGTATAAGGAGAGAAAGAAATGGCAAAAGCTCATTACGAAAGAACAAAACCGCATGTTAACATCGGCACCATCGGCCATGTCGATCACGGCAAGACTACACTGACTGCCGCTATCACCAAAGTACTGGCTGAAGAAGGCAAGGCTAACTTCCTGGACTATGCTTCCATCGATAAAGCACCGGAAGAAAGAGCCCGTGGTATCACAATCAACACCTCCACCGTTGAATACGAAACCGAAAAACGTCACTATGCACATGTTGACTGCCCAGGGCATGCCGACTATGTAAAGAACATGATCACCGGTGCAGCTCAGATGGATGGCGCTATCCTCGTAGTATCTGCAGCTGACGGCCCCATGCCCCAGACCCGTGAACACATCCTCCTGGCTAAACAGGTAGGCGTTCCGGCTATCGTAGTATTCCTGAACAAAGCTGATCAGGTCGATGATCCTGAACTGATTGACCTTGTAGAAATGGAAATCAGAGACCTGCTTACTGAATATGGCTATCCGGGAGATGAAGTGCCGATTATCGTCGGCTCCGCTCTTGGTGCCCTCAACGGCAACAAAGAAGATGAACAGAAGATCCGCGACCTCATGAAGGCTGTTGATGACTACATCCCCACTCCTCAGCGCGATACCGATAAACCGTTCCTGATGCCTGTGGAAGACGTATTCACCATCACCGGCCGCGGCACCGTTGCTACCGGCAGAGTAGAACGCGGCACCGTTAAAGTGGGCGACGCAGCTGAAATCGTCGGCCTCCAGGATAAACCGACCGAAACCGTTGTAACCGGCGTAGAAATGTTCAGAAAGACTCTGGACCAGGCTATGGCTGGCGACAACATCGGCACCCTGCTCCGCGGCATCGACCGTAAGGACATCGTTCGCGGCCAGGTTCTTGCTAAACCGGGCACCGTTCATCCGCACACCGAATTCACCGCCCAGGTATACGTACTGACCAAAGATGAAGGCGGCCGTCATACCCCGTTCTTCAACGGCTATCGTCCGCAGTTCTTCTTCAGAACCACCGACGTAACCGGCGACATCACCCTGCCGGAAGGCACCGAAATGTGCATGCCTGGCGATAATGTCGAAATGACAGTTAAGCTCATCACCCCGATCGCTATGGAAGAAGGCCAGCGTTTCGCTATCCGCGAAGGCGGCCGTACCGTTGGCGCAGGCGTTGTAGCTAAGATTGCAAAATAATCTTTCGCCTATAAAAGGAGCTCCTGAAAAGGGGCTCCTTTTTTTGATGGGGGAAGTGATTGCGTAAGGCTTCCTGTTCGTCATGCAGCATAGAGACAAAAAAGGAAGGACCTGTCGGGCAGGGGCTGTGGAAAAATGGAAATCATTTTTCACAGCCCCTTTTTGATATCAGCTGCCGCAGGCAGCTGACCCCTTCCGGC
>NZ_CALGPS010000123.1 GCF_937959425.1 uncultured Dialister sp. | reverse complement strand
TTCATTTTCTTGGCTTTATGCAGTCTTTTTTCTTCCTGGCTTCCCTTTTCACTCTTTTCTTCCATTTCCGCCGCCTTGTCTTCGGCGGCTTCCTGCTGGGCCAGGCGGCCGGATTCCGCATCTTCCGCTTCTTTGCGGGCGGTGAGTTCTTCCGTGGTTTCTCTGGAAACGTCGGCGTCGCTCATGCGGGGCAGGATGACGGTGAAGGTGGTGCCTTTTCCTTCTTCGCTGGTCATAGAGAGGGTGCCTTTGTGTTTTTCTACAATGTGCTTGCAGATGGCCAGGCCCAGGCCGCTGCCGCCGGTGGATTTGTTTCTGCTTTCTTCGGCACGGTAGAACCGTTCAAATACCCGGTCCTGCTTTTCCTTGGGAATGCCGATGCCGTTGTCAGTGATAGTGAGGGACAGTTTGTCCTCTCCTTCCGGTTTCAGGGCAGCATGGACGCTGCCGCCTTCTTTGTTGTATTTCACCGCATTGTCCAGAAGGTTCATCACCAGTTCGGAAAGAAGGGCTGCGTTGCCGTAGGTATAGAGGGGCTCTGCTTCCACGGAAATGGTGACATCCTTGGCTTTGGCCTGGGGCTCAATGAGATCGGCGGCGTAGCGGACAAGGCTGTCCATGGAGACCGTTTTCCATGTGATGGTGGTTTCTGTTTCCTCAATGCGGGACAGGTGCATGATAGTGTCGATGAGGGTGAGCATACGCTGGGATTCATTGACAATGCGGCTGCCGAAGAGTTTGACGTCATCCGGTTTCTGGTACATGCCGTTGGCAATCATTTCTGCAAATCCGCTGATGGATGTAAGGGGCGTCTTCAGTTCATGGGATACATTGGCGGAAAATTCCCGTCTCATCTTTTCCGCCATGTAGGAGGCGGTCATATCGCGAAGGACGATAAGAAGACCGGTCTCCCCGTCGGAAAGTTCGATTTTGTTCATCACCATGCGGTAAGGTTTATCAAAGAGGTTCATGGTGTATTCCTGCCGTCCTTCGGTGCGGTAGGCCTTGCCGATGACCCGGAGCCAGTCCTCGTTGTGGTAGAGGCTGGCAATGCGGCGATATCTCTTGTCCTCCGCCGGATGGAAGATGTCTTCGATTTTTCTGTTGTAGTCCACAATTTCCTTGTGCTCGTTCAGAAGGATAATGCCGTCGGAAATGGTATCCACCACGGTGCGGATGGTATTTCTTTCTTCTTCAATGTCGTCCAGGTAATTCTGGATTTCATCATGCTGTTCTTCCACCTTGCGGATAAGGGGGTTCAATTCCTTGTAGTCTGATGGCACGTCGTCCACCTTCTGTCCTTCCATAATCTTCTGCACCAGGTCGCCAAGAAGGTGGAAGGGTTTCAGGATTTTATCCGTTTCCCTTTCCGCCGCAAAGAGGCAGCCTACGATAAATACAAGAAGAAAGAGGATGATTTCCGGCAGGTAGGCGGAAAATCCTTTGTAGGAAACGGTACGGACGCTGGAAAGGCGGAGGATGGTGCCGTCCGGCGCTTTCTGGGCATAGTAGCTCTTGGGGTTGTCATTGGCATCTTTATGAACCGCATCGCCTTTGCCCTTTTCCATGGCCTCTTTCACTTCCGGCCCGGAGGCGTAGTCTTCATCCTTGTTGTCGCTGTCGTAAATGACGCTGCCGTCCCGGTCAAGCCATACGATGTGGATGGTTTTGCCGTTGTCCTTATATACACGGGACAGATAGGCTTTCCCCGCTTCTTCGTCATCAGAGGATACGGCGCCTGCCATGACGCTGTTCAGGTGCTGCAGCTCATGGCTGAACTGCTCCTGCATGCCCTGGTAATAAAGGATGGCGGAAAGGATAAAGGTAGTAATAACGGACACAATGCCCATAAGAAGAAGGCTTCTATAGATGCGGACTTTCATACATGATTCTCCTGTTTATGATTTTCTGTCGCCCAGGCGGTATCCCACCCCGCGGACAGTTCGTATGCAGGCTCCTTCACTCCCCAGTTTCTGTCGAAGACTCATGATGTGCATATCAATGGTCCTGCTTTCCATTTCAAAGGGAGAGTCCCAGACGGCCTGCATGATCTGGTCTCTGGAAAGAACGATGCCCTTATTTAATAACAAATAGCACAATAAGTCAAATTCCTTTAATGTGAGCTGTACTTCCCTGCCGCCGGAGGTAACGCTGTGCTGTTCCTGGTCCACCACAATGCCTTCGAAGGAAAGTTTTTTCGATCCTTTTTCTTCAGGCTTTCGGGTGCGGCGAAGGACGGAGCGAATGCGGGAAAGAAGCTCCATAATACCGAAGGGCTTGGTGACGTAATCATCGGCGCCCAGGTCAAGGCCCTTCACGATGTCAAATTCGCTGGTTTTGGCGGTCATCATAATGACCGGAATGTTCTGCAGCTTGGAGGAAGCCCGGATTTTTTTCAGAATGGTGAGTCCGTCCTCCCCTGGAAGCATGATATCCAGAAGAAGGAGGTCCGGCACATTTTTCTGCAGCGCTTCATAAAGCTCGGCCGCTTCGCCGAAGCCCCCTACTTTGTAGCCCTGCCCACGGAGGGCATAGCTGACCAGTTCACGAATACTTTCATCATCTTCCACACAGTAAATCAGCGGCATATCAAGTCTCCTTAAAAAACAGTCAAAGCCGGCAGAGCGGTCTGGGGAGGAGGCACTGTGCCGGTTGTATTTTCAAAAGACTGTGAAATGGGCATACCCATTTCATAGATTTCACATATTTATTTTACCACATCAGCCAAAATTGCCGGAAACGTAGCGGATGGTTTTTTCTTCCTTCGGATTTTCGAAAATCTGCTCTGTATCACCGTATTCCACCATTTCACCAAGATAGAAGAAGGCAGTCTTGTCGGCAATGCGCTGGGCCTGCTGCATGTTATGGGTAACCATGACTACGGTGTAGTTTCCCTTCAGCTTCACTGCCAGATCTTCAATGTGGGCGGTGGAAATGGGGTCAAGGGCAGAGGTGGCCTCGTCCATGAGGAGCACTTCCGGTTCTACTGCCAGGGCCCTGGCAATGCAGAGACGCTGCTGCTGGCCGCCGGAAAGGCCAAGGGCGGATTTGTGGAGACGATCCTTCAGTTCATCCCAGATGGCTGCCTGGCGAAGGCTGTTTTCCACAATGTCATCCAGGTCGCTTTTCTTTGTAATCCCTTTCAGTCGGGGACCGTAGGCCACGTTGTCATAAATGCTCTTTGGAAAAGGGTTTGGCTGCTGGAAAACCATGCCCACATGGCGGCGCAGGACGATGGGGTCGATTTCCCTGTAAATATCAACACCGGAAAGAAGTACCTGCCCTTCCACCCGGCAGCCGGAAACCAGGTCATTCATGCGGTTCAGTGTACGCAGGAATGTGGATTTGCCGCAGCCGGAAGGTCCGATGAGAGCAGTAATCTGGTTCTTTTCGATACGCATATTGATTTTCTTCAGTGCCTGGAAAGCGCCGTAGTACAGGTCAAGGCCCTTGCAGTCGAAAATAATATTGGAATAGACGGAAATGGCGGAAGCGCCTGCAGAAGCCGGTACAGCCATGGAAGTATTGTTAATCATTATGCATTCTCTCCTTCTGTTTTCTTGGAAATATACCGGCTCACCATTCTGGCTCCGATACTGAATACTAAAACCATAATCATAAGAACTGCCGAAGCAGCGGCCGCTGTGTCCATGGCACCGGCGCCAAGGCCTTCGGTGCGGGCCGCCCATACCTGGAGGGACAGGGTCTCACCGGGGCGGAACGGATTCAGCGGACAGGCAGGGGATGTAATGTCCCATACATTCCAGTTGATGTCGGTACTCATGCCGGCGGTATAAAGAAGGGCGGCCGCTTCACCGAAGCCTCGCCCTGCTGCCAGGATGACACCGGTGACGATGGGGCCTACGGTGGCAGGAAGCATAACATGCCAGATGGTTTCAAAATGGGTGGCCCCCAATGCCAGGCTCCCTTCCTTGTACCCTTCCGGCAGGGCCTTGAAGGCATCATAGGTAGTGGATGTAATGAGCGGAAGGGACAGCACGGACACTGCCAGGGCGCCGGAGAAAAGGTTCCACTGGCTGTGTACCATGATGATGAACACCAGGTAGCCAAAGAGGCCGACTACGATGGAAGGCAGGGAGGACAGGGTTTCAATGGCGATACGGAGGGTATTAGTCACTTTGCCGGGAGCTGCATACTCAGCCATGTACACCCCGGCCATGACACCGATGGGAACGGAAATCAAAAGGGAAAGGACCACCAGGTACACCGTATTGAAAAACTGGTTTCCAATGCCATTGGGGCCAAAGGAAAAGATTTCCGGTTTCATGGCTTTGATACCGCCCCACACCACATAAAGGGTGAAGGCGATGAGAAGCAGTACGAAGGCTGCGGAAATCAGATAGAAGAAAAAGGTAGCTGTTTTATCAGCAAAGCGGGCTCTTTTGAGTCCGCTGTCAATGAGACGGAGGTCAGACATGTTTCCGTTCACCGGTGATGCAGGCTGTGTACTCATGCCATGGACTCCTTTCTTGCTGCGATCAGATGAATAACCAGAATGAAAAGAAGGGAAATAATAAAAAGCAGGAGGGCCATGGTCCAGAGGGCCGCATTCAGTTCGCCGCCGTCCATGGCGCCGCCCATATCGGAAGCAATGGCAGCGGTGAGGCTGTTGGTGGGATCCAGAATGCTGTGAGGGAAGGATTTCATCTTGCCTATCACCATGGATACTGCCAGGGCTTCGCCAAAGGCGCGGGCCAGCCCCAGTACGATGGCGGTGAGAATGCCTGGAAGGGCTGCAGGCAGGAGCACTTTGTAAATCATCTGCCAGCGGGTGGAACCCAAACCGTAGGCCCCTTCGATGTACTTCCTGTTCACGCTGCGGATAGCATCGGCGGAAACGGAGGTAATGGTAGGGTAAATCATGACGGAAAGAACAATGGCTGCCGCCAGCACCGACTGTCCATGGGGCAGTTTGAACAGTTTCTGTAGAAAGGGCACCAGTACCACCAGGCCTACCCAGCCGTAAACAACGGATGGAATGCCTACAAAGATTTCAACTGCCGGACGGATGACCTTTTCACCAAGCTTCGGGGAAATCTGTGTCATGAATACAGCGGTGGAAAGGCTGAAGGGAATGGCAATGAGGAGTGCCAGAGAACAGGTGAGGATGGAACCCCAGATGAAAATGGCCGCCCCCACCTTTCCGCCTCCCACATCGGTGTCCGATGGCTTCCAGGCTGAGGAAAAAAGAAATTCCCCTATGCTGTGGTGAAAATCAGTAAAGGTGAGCATGCCCTTGGCCAATAGGAAGCAGCCGATGGCAACTGTCAATATGATGAGGAAAAAGCCGCATATGGTAGATACGCTCTTCCCCAGAATTTCTCGTCTGAACATATGCTGCTGCCGCATATTTCCGTCCATGAATGGTTCTCCTTTTTAAAGACGGGAAAGGCAGCCGCATTTTTATGCGGCCGCTTTTCCCGCAGCTATTTCTGATTTACGCTTTTTATATATTCGTCAAAGATTATTTTGTCTTCATCTTGGAAGATACGCCGTAGCCCTGTTTTTCGATTTCTACGCCGTATTCATCGGAGAGGACGTAGTCGAGATAAGCTTTTACAGCGCCGGTGGGTTCCCCCTTGGTATACATGTGTTCATAACCCCAAACTTTGTACTTACCGTTGTAGGTGTTTTCCAGGCTCGGTTCTACGCCGTCGATGGCAATGGCCGCCACATCCTTATTGTTGACCAGGTAAGGAAGTGCCACGTAGCCGATAGCGCCTTTCGTCTGGGCAACACTCTGAATCAGTGTGCCGCTGTCGTCGGTTTCAAGGGACTTGTTGGACGCTTCTTCCTGTCCTGCCAGTGCCAGTTCGGTGAAGAGGGCACGGGTGCCGGAGGTGGTAGGTCTGGTGACAAGAACGATCGGTTCATCCGGGCCGCCTACATCCTTCCAGTTCGTTACCTTGGCAGTGAATACATCCTGCAGCTGCTGGGAAGTAAGGCTCTTGACCTTGTCTGCAATGTCCTTATTGACAATGGTGGCTACGGTCATGGTGCAGACCTTGTGGTCCACCAGTCCCTTTGCTTTATCGGCGGGGAGCTTCTTCTCAGCCGGTACATCGGAGTTGCCGATGTTTACGGAGCCTTCAGCTACCTGCTTCAGGCCGGTGCCGGAACCGCCTGCATTCAATGTGATGGAAACATCAGGGTTCTTTGTCTTGAATTTAGCGGCTGCATCCTTAGCCAGCGGAAGCAGTGCGGATGAACCGGAAACGGTTACCTGTCCGGATACCTTGCTTCCGGAAGCAGCTGCGCTCTTTGCGGGAGCGGAATTGCCGCCGCAGCCTGCTGCTGCCACCAATGCTGCAGAAGAAAGAGCCAGAGCCATCCACTTTTTAAGATTCATTATTAATCCTCCCTTGAAACGAATGAAGTTATTTTTTCTTTCGATGTTTTTAGTCTAAAGCAGGGATGTAAAAAACAATGGGAGAAGAAAGTATAGTTTTTATCTAGTTTGTAAAGAGAAGGTAAAAAATGGGGGGGACGAGACCTATGGACCCGCGGGTTGTGTAGAAGGGTGGTGTTTCAGGGGGCAGGGGAAAGGTTCATTCCCCCCCATTTTATTGTCCCACCGCTTGCGGGGGGAAGGTGGTGGCGTCAGCCACCAAAGGGGGGCGGGCCCGTAGGGCCCGCAAAAGGAAAAGGTTCTTAAGTTTGACGCAGCCTATCGGCCCCGAGGGTTGTGGTGGCGGCTCCGCCGCAGTATAAAAAGGGGCGCGGCTTCGCCGCAGGTTGTGTAGAAGGGTTATGTTCGCCGGCGCTCAGGGGGGCGACAGCGGCTGTGCCGCTGAGGGTTGTGGATAGCCGCTGGCGCAGCAATAAGGATTATATGCCGCTGGCGCGGCCCCCTTCCACCACTCCGTGGTCCCCCCAC
>NZ_CALGPS010000122.1 GCF_937959425.1 uncultured Dialister sp. | reverse complement strand
CTGATTAATTCATAGAGTTTTCTTTTATAAGAATTTTTATGCACTGTTTCGTCATGGGCTTCCTTAAATAGCTCGCTATTCGCGTCAGCCCATTCCTCGCATTGCATAAAAATTCAAGAATAAAAGCAAACAATGATTTAATCAGCGCTTCCCTAGTGGATCGGAATCGAGGCGCTTACTTTGAACCTGCCTCCCACCGCCTGACGGGGAGGGGGACCACGTGAGTGGTGGAAGGGGATTTTTGCACTACCTAATGCTGCACCTGTGACACAAGAGGAAAGAACGTAACGCAGGCTCCTTTCTCAGAAAGGAGCTGGGCGAAGCCCTGAGGATAGGCCCGAATATGCGGTGAGCAGCTTTATGTGTCACACAGGCCCTTTCAGGGCCTCGGCCTTTTTTCAAAAGGCCGCTATCCTCGGTCGTCCGGCGACACCTCCGGCCGGGCATTAAGGTGTTCGCTTTATGGGCAGGCGGCAGGCTATGCTCAAATAAGAGCCCGGCTCAGAAGCCCTCTGCAGGGCTTCTGCCTTCCAGAGGAAAGGGGCTTTTGCACCACCTCATGCAGCACCTGTGACACAAAAATAAAGAGCGCAACGTAAGGCCCCTTTCTCAGGAAGGAGCCTGGCGGAGTCCTGAGGAACAACGAGAAAATTTCTAAATATTTTTATACAAGGGGGGGTAAGAAATGCACACCTTAAACGATATTAGTATCAGAGGGATGAAGAGACCTCATGAGATGATGAATCCCATTTTCTAAATGCCTTTTTCCATATCCGCGGTAGAGAAGAGGGCAGGGGAGAGGGGAGACATCAGGGAATTCCACTTTTCATCCTTCCGCTTCTGAAAGCCCGGGAAAACAGAAGGAAGCAAGAAAACAGAAGACAGAAAAGCAATAAGGAAGAGCGATCGCAGGACTTTCCTCTCTCTGACGACAAGATCTGAGCAGCACCCATGCGAATGGGAGGGCCAAGGCGCAGACGCCTGATTCATTGGTTGAACTTACCTGGATACTCCCCCTGATAGGCTTTTCTGTCTTTTTTGCTGCTTCAAGTCTGATTTATGGATAAAAATCAGGCATTTTTCAAAACCTGTCAAGCCCTTGGGAAAACTTTTTTATGGCCTATTTTCTCCGATAATATCGGAGTTTTTTCAATTTCTCACAAAAATGAGTGTATTTTGTTCCTTCGCTGTTGGTGAAGTGGAGAAAAAAGGAGCTCGAATTTCCTGAAGAGACAAAATTGTCCGTTCGAGAACCGTGAACCGACTTTTATGAGTAAATGATGAGTGACAAATGATCTTTTCCGCAAAAAAGCCATGGTATAGTATGGCCAGCCGGTAATATATCCGGAGCGCTTCGGGGAAAAGAGATTCCCAATGAAAAAAGAATATGATTATGAACATACGGCTCACCTTGTTTCCAAAGCACAACTGGGGGATAAGAAGGCCAAAGATGAATTATGTCATTGCTTCCGTCCCCTGGTGTATGGACTTACCAGGACTGCCTATGAAACCATTGACCATGAAGACATGGCACAGGTTCTTTGGATTGTATTTCTTGAAAATCTGGCAGATTACGACAGCAGCAGGGGACTTCCTTTTGCTGCCTACATGAAGAAAAGGCTATCACAGGCAGCAGTGGATTATATGCGACGCCATGAAGTCATGTTGAAACATGGAGGCATCAAAGACGAGGAGACTAAGGATCGCCTTTTATCCGGTGAAATCATGGTAGACGGTGTTCGTCAGAACTGGTATGAAATGAAACAGGATGAACTGACGGAAAGGGAAGTAGAGCAGCTGATTGCAGGTCTTGGACTTACCTCACGGCAGGAAGAGATCCTGCAGCTCCGCATGAAAGGATATTCCTGGGCTGACATCCATGGTATCTGTCATCTTTCCTATAAGAACATACACAAGCATAAGCAGAATATCCGGGCCATTGTCATGAAAAATGAAATTTTCCGAAATTATTTTGCCTAATGGGGGTAAGAAATGGGAAGGTACTGCGATATTAGTATCAGAGGGGAGAAAAAGAACCGGAACAACCCCATCGGCCGAGAGGTTGAAAAATCCGGAAGTGGTTCCCCTCAGAAAGGACCTTCATCATGAAGACCTTAAATCTTACTTTCAAAACATCAGGTAAATCCACAATGACTGTCACTCTGGCCAATCCCAAGGACAGCCTCACCAGGGAAGAAGTGAATACGGCTGCCGCCAAACTGATTCCCGTCCTCGTTACCCGCAGCGGTGCGGAAGTGACTGAACTTGAAAAAGTGACCATTTCCACCACCACCACGGAAGAATTGGAATAAAGGAGGTAGACTATCATGGCAGCAAAGAAAACCATGACCGATGTGAAACTTCAGGTAGTCGTCGAAAACGGTACTACCGGTACAGGAAGAAAAGCCACAAAGAACCTTTCCTTCAGCCAGATCAAGATCACCGCCACCGATGACCAGCTGATGGATGCAGGAAAGGCTATTGCAGGACTTCTCTCCTCCAGCCTTTCCGGAATCCGTCTGATCAATACCTATGATCTCACCGAAGCCGGATAAGGAATGAAAAAATCCCCGCTCAGCTATGGGCGGGGATTTTTTCATTCCTGCAGGAAACGGTGAAGCAGGGGAAAATGGGACTGCTAAGAGGTGCAGCCATTTCCATTATGAATTAAGAGCATGGAAATGAAAGGAAAACGATGAAAAACAGGAAAATATACAGTCGAATCTGTCAAGCCGGCAGGATATTATAAATTCCTATATCGCTTAATAAAAATCTTCCATAGTTATTCACATCCGGAACAATCCTTCTATAAAGCTGTGAATAACTGAATATTTAACCATTTATGAAATGCTGAATAGCTGTTTTAATTCTGCATCTGTTCTAATAAAATTTTAGAATTTCACCGTTATACAACGGTATTGAGGATTTGAGATAATGACGGATAATGGTAAATAAGCAGGTTCCGATAATTATATTTTATATATAATTAGAATGAGATAGAGTGTGCATTGTATTTTTATGCAAGATTATACATAATGAAAGGGCTGCGCACATATACGGCGATTTCGATATATACTTGACTGTTCAGTACAATGACAGTTTCTGCCTATTTATTTTTGCGTGCATATATAGTATGCTAATGTTAAGGAAGCACTGATTAATTCATAGAGTCTGCTTTTATAAGGATTTTTATGCACTGCTTCGTCATGGGACTCCTTAAATAGCTGGCTATTCGCGTCGTCCCATTCCTTGCATTGCATAAAAATCCAAGAATAAAAGCAGACAGTGATTTAATCAGCGCTTCCTTAACGGATAAAGCCACTGTATTATATGGGGATATTAATACATACTTTATCACTTTCGGACAAGAAATATTTCCACTTCCAGGGAAGCTTGGGTATATGGTGCCCTCCTCCAGCGCGGCTGTTTTTCCTGCAGTATACACTGTGCTTTGCCTGAAATGAAATATTTCCGAACAGGCTGTACAGTTTTCCTCTCGGTAGAAAGGGATCGGGTCGATGAGGGAAGGAAATCCCTCAGAATAGGAGGAGCAGGAATGATATGTGGATTTATCGGGAAAGGCAGATGGTTTATCAAAAAAGCAATGACATGATGATTAGAGGGGATTTGTTAAATATATCATCATTGTTTATTTTTCAAGAGGTTTAAATAATGATCAATCAAAATATCAGGAAACTGCGATGCGTCATTCCCGACGGCACCGCAGGCAAATATCCAAGGTTACTTTCTTTATTTGATAATAATGAGACCATGACACCGGAGTACAGCTCCATGGAAACATTTATGAACCATCTTATCGGTGACATGGAATCACATGGCATTTCAGTCGAGCGATTTTCCTTATTTAAAACCAGCCGCGGTATTGCCTATCAATTTTCTGACGGCCTTCTGCTGGTGCCTGTACCTGTATACCAGAAAAACGGAACAGGACTATTTTCTTTTCATGATATTGAATCCGTTTTCAAAGACGTAGACGGCTGCGGTACTATCCAGCTCTATCCGCTGCAGGGGCAGAGAAACCCCGTGCTGATCCACACATCATGCAGCCGGGATACCATTATGAAAAGACTTGACCGTGCATGGGAAATTGCAGGGAACAGGAGCCCGGTCCATGCAGGTATCTTTAATCCTGATGTACAGGCTATGACTGACCGTCTCTCCAGGGAGACCTATGGAATGCCGCTGCAGGTTCATTCTCAGGAAGCGGAAATTTCAGCGCAGGATATAGCCCGTAACCTTTCCGGTAAATCACAGGAAGAACAGGCCAGAATTCTTGGAAATGTGATCCGGTCCCTTGGATGGGGCGTGCTGCAGTCTGATGAACGGAAACAGTTCGTCCAGCTGGTTGTGGATAAGGCCTTCCACGTGACAGGTACGGCGGATACGGTAAGGACCGTTACGCAGAAAGACAAGGAACCTGCCGGAAATCATAGTGGAACGGAAATGGACATCCATTCTCCGGAACAGAAGACCGTCTCTCTGCCGAAGGGGGAAGATAAGTTCATCCTGCAGCGGGATACAGAGAGGGAACCATCCTGTTCTCTTGAAAAAGCGCGGGACTCTATGGAAAAAGACGATCGTGCATTCCGTTCCTGCTGGAAAAATATCATATCCTACCTGGATGGACATACTGCCACTCCTATTGGAAATCGTTTCATTTCATCTTCCGAAGAGGATGCTGCTTCATCGGATGATAAATAAAAAAAACGGAAGGGGCTGTGAAAAAATGATTTACATTTTTTCACAGCCCCTTTTGTATACATAAATTTTCACGGAAATTGGGCAAATGACAGTCTGCTTCCTGCCTCTACGTCATTTCGAGCGATGCTGCATGTAGTTATGGATGATAATGCCTTTTGTTCTATTGAGGCTCTGAGCCGAGAAATCTCCTGCCACTATGCTGCTTGTGCCATTAGGGCGTGGGATTTCTCCACTCCACTGCGCTGCGGTCGAAATGACAATGAGGTGGAGTGGCAGCGGTGTCATTTCTACATTTTTTCACAGTCCCTTTTTGACTGAGTGGGCTGTTTTTTTAATATCATTTTGACCGCAGCGAAAAGGAATGTAAAATTTTACCTGCAGAATAGGGCTGGCGGATGGGATCGAGATTCTGATTCAAATCGGACAGCCCCGCCGTTTACTGTCATCCTGAGCGCCAGCGAAGGATCTCGGTACTTGGCGTAAGTGAGCTGAACGCCGGTAAATATCAGTCAGCGGGGCAGCACGGTCGGAATCGGGGGCCGCTATCCACATGACCGCAAAAAAGCGAATTTTGATTTCGTCTTTTTTTGTACCACATGACTTTACATAGGCTGATTTTGACTATAAACCGGCAGGTTAGTAAAATAAAGATAAAGTGTTTTATCAGTAAATGGAATGGATGATACAGGAAGAGGATTGGACTGTATCTTTTATTTTAATGACAGGTGATGCCATTGATCATCAATATATCGGACGACATGATCGAATTGAATCGGGCGGGGCTCTTGAAGAAGCTTCTGGTGGATAAAACCACGAAGGGGCATATTCTCTGGGGGACGGACGCATACAGGGACCGGGGCCCTGCCTTTGAAAGGGAGCAGGAAATAGATACGCCCCTTCTTCTTTATGAAAATGCAGGGCTTATCAAGACCCGGGCACGGAAGGCCTTTGAGCAGCAGTCGGAACGGACGAAACAGCATGGGGAAGTGTTCACGCCCCGCTGGATCTGCGACGCTATGATTGACCATCTGGATGAAGCATGGTTTGGGGTGGAGGAAATCGATTTCCTTTCTTCCATGGATGACCTTTTTGCAAAGAAGAAATGGAAAAGGTACGTGGACAGCAGAAGGCTGGAAATTACCTGCGGTGAAGGGCCTTTTCTGGTGCAGCGGTATGACGTGTCCACAGGAAATATGATTCCCGTGCCGGAGCGGAAGGGCATACTGGACAGGAAACTGCAGGCGGTGTCCCGATATGCGGAAACAGAAGAAGAATGGAAAGTCTGGGCGAAACGGGCCTATGAAGCTGCCTATGGCTATGAATTCCAGGGGGACAATCTCCTCATATCCCGGGTGAATTTCATGATGACCTACCGGGACTTTTATAGAAATCGCTGGAATCGGGAGCCGGAAATCAGGGAATGGGAGAAAATCGAAAACATCATCACCTGGAACCTGTGGCAGATGGATGGTCTCACAGGGGAAATCCCCTATTCCCGCATGGACCCGCTGGGGCCAAGCCTCTTTGAACTGGGGGATCCTGATTTTAAGGAAGAGGATGTGCATCCCGCCTGCCGGATCTATGACTGGAGAAATGAGTGTAAGAGTGTTGCATTTAATGAAATAGGAAAGAGGGACAGGGGTATGAAATTTGATTATATTATCGGAAATCCACCCTATCAGGAGGAAACTGAACATTATTCAGATGTTAATGGTCAGCGTGCAAGGAAAAATATATTCCAAAAATTTCAGTTAGCCGCGGATGAAGTAACAGAGATTAGTAATTCATTAATTTATCCGGGGGGGCGATGGATTCATCAATCCGGTAAAGGCATGAAGGACTTTGGACTCAAGCAGATTAATGATCCACATTTAGATAAAGTATTATTTTATGCCGATGCAAATGATGTTTTCCCAGATGTTCAGATAGCAGATGGAATCTCTATAGTGGTGAAGAAAATGAAGAAAACATCTGGGGGATTCACTTATACATACATTAAACACGGAAAGGTAAAATCAGTACATCTGGATAATCCGGGGACAGACTTAATCCCACTGGATCCAACAGATATGATTTTAGCTGATAAATTTTCCAACTTTGTAAAAACAAACTCTTTGGATTTCCTGCATAATCACATCTTACCAAGGTCTCTTTTTGGCATAGAAAGTGATTTCGTTTCTAAAAACCAGGATAAAGTAGAACCGTTAAGTAAAGATTCTGAGATTGATTTCAGTAGGCAGATAAAGTTATTTACAAATGATAAAGCAGGTAAAAGCGGAAGAGCTAAATGGTTTATTGCTGACAGAAATGTGATTTCTAACATGGATTATCTTTCTCAATGGCAAGTAGTAGTTTCCAGTGCCAATGCTGGAGGACAGAAACGAGATAGACAGTTGGAAATTATAGATAATCATTCAGCATTTGGCAGGGCGCGTGTTGCTTTGCGGTCTTTTAGAACACCAAAAGAGGCTGAGAATTTTTATAAGTATGTTGAAAGTTACATTATAAGATATGCCTTCCTGTTGACGGATGAAGCTCTTTCATCACTTGGGAAAAAAGTGCCCGATTTGCTTGATTATACCGATAATAATAATTTAATAAATTTTGACGAAGACATTGATAAGCAGCTTGTTGAACTGATGGGTCTTAGTCAAGAGGATATGGATTATATCAAGTCCAGAATAAACAATATGAGGAGGTCTTCCAAATGAATACTTCCCATTTGTTACATTTGGCAAATAAAAAGGAAATCTCCTTTATTGAATCCCATGTAAAGGAGATGAAATAAATGAAGACGGTGGATATGATTCAGCCCTATGGCCGCATTATTCCCATGATTTACGCCTATACCACGCCGGGTATTTCCTATCATGAGGGCTGGACAAAAATCGGGTATACCGAAAAGCAGAAGGTGGAGGACCGCATCCGCCAGCAGACTCACACGGCGGACATCCAGGTGGAGCTCCTTTGGAAGGACAATGCTATTTATAAGGATGGCAGCGGGGAAAGCTTCACGGACCACGATTTCCATGATTATCTGGAGCGGTATAAGAATGTGGAGCGCCAGCCGAAGACGGAGTGGTTTCACATTGACGGAAATCGCTCTCGCTCCTATTTCAATGAATTCGCCTGCCGGGATTTCAAGACGGAAACGGAAAAGGGTCTGTCCTATGTGCTCCGCCGTGAACAGCAGGAAGCGGTGGAAAAGACGAAGGTTTATTTTGAAAGGGGCGGCCGGGAGTTCCTATGGAATGCGAAGCCCCGTTTCGGCAAGACCCTGACGTCCTATGACCTTATCCGCACCATGGGATTCAAGAATACCCTGGTGGTGACGAACCGGCCCAGCATTGCCAATTCCTGGGCTGAAGATTTCCAGAAGTTCATCGCCTGGCAGACGCCTCTTGATTTCGTGTCAGAAACGGACGCCCTGAAGGGAAAGAAGGGGGTCATGACAAGGGATGAATTTCTGGATGCCATGGAGCATGACGAGGAGCACCATCAGGGCATGGTGGCCTTTGAATCCCTGCAGGGCCTGAAAGGGTCCGTCTATTTCGGCGGCGGCATCGACAAGCTGAAGTGGATAGCAGACCTTCATTTCGACCTTCTCATTGTGGACGAATCCCAGGAAGGGGTGGAGACCTACAAAACGGAGCGGGCCTTTGACCATGTGCACTGCGACCATATCCTCTACCTCTCCGGCACGCCTTTCAAGCAGCTGGCGAAGGGACAGTTCTCCGACAGCCAGATTTACAACTGGTCCTATGCGGACGAGCAGGAAGCCAAGGAAAACTGGAAGGGCGACGATTTCAACCCCTACGAACGGCTGCCGAAGCTTTCCATGTTTACCTACCAGATGTCTCCCATGATTACAGGGGAAATCAAGCAGGGGGCCTCCATTCCGAAGGACGAGGAAGATTTCACGGACTATGCCTTTGACCTGAATGAATTTTTCCTGACCAACGGCAGCGGGAAATTTATCCACGAAGAGGAAGTGAAGAAATTCCTTCATGCCCTTTCTACCAATGACAAGTATCCCTTCTCTACGGCAGAGCTCCGTAAGAAGCTGCCCCATACGCTGTGGCTCCTGAACTATGTGAGCTCCGCCAAAGCGCTGGCATCGCTTCTGAAGGAGGATCCGGTATTCAAGGACTACCATGTGGTGCTGGCGGCCGGGGATGGGAAACTGTCGGAAGATGAAGAAACGGTAAAGGCCTATGACAAGGTGAAGAAAGCCATTCACGACTATCCGAAGACCATTACCCTCTCCGTGGGCCAGCTCACGGTGGGCGTCACCATTCCCCAGTGGTGCGGCGTGCTCATGCTCTGCAACATGAAGAGCCCCTCCGCCTATATGCAGGCGGCCTTCCGCGCCCAGAATCCCCACGATTTCATCGGAGAAAGGGGGGAGCGGTTCCGCAAGGAGACGGCCTATGTATTTGATTTCGACCCGGCCAGGACCCTTACCATTTATGATGAATTTGCCAATGATCTTTCCAAGGATACGGTGGATGGTCATGGAACAAAGGATGACAGGGCAAAGAATATCCGCCGCCTTCTGAATTTCTTCCCTGTCATCGGCGAGGACAGCCAAGGCTCCATGGTGAAACTCAATGCGGCCCAGGTGCTCTCTATCCCCAGGAAGTTGAAGTCGGAAGAAGTGGTGCGCCGGGGCTTTATGTCCAATTTCCTCTTTGCCAATATCAGCCGCATCTTTGCGGCACCGCAGGAGGTGAAGGAT
Organism: uncultured Dialister sp.; assembly: GCF_937959425.1. GTDB lineage: Bacteria > Bacillota > Negativicutes > Veillonellales > Dialisteraceae > Dialister. The sequence continues at coordinate 2,833 of NZ_CALGPS010000122.1, read as the reverse complement.
ATACTGGACAAGCTCACCCCTGCCAGGGAAGAATTGCATAAAGAGGACCATCTGGAAGACCTGACTGATGATACTATCCCCGTAGATGAAGAAGGCAATGTGGATATTTCGGATGAAAAAGTCATCGGCACCGCCACCGACATTTTCGGACCGAAGATTTATGACACCATGAATGAAGGCCTCCAGGATGTGGTAGACAGCTTCAGGGAAACGCCGAAGGACGAAGCGGAGGTGGCGGACAAGGTGGACCATCTGGTGCAGACCACCGTGGAAACGGTGACCACATCCCTTATTACGCCGCTGGCGGGGCAGTACAATATCCCCAAATCCAAGACGAAGCAAATCACCAAAGACGTGAAAAATAAAATCGAAATCACCCTGCAGAAGCGAAAGGACGATTTCCTGCAGAACAAACGGATAGCAGAAGCGGAAAGGGATAGGAAAATCCGGAATGCTGAAACGTCGGAAAAACAGGAGCAGATTCTGAAGGACTTCGAGAACCGGATGAAGGAAAACGAAAAGAGCTTCAATCAGGGCATTCATGAAGATATTCAGAACATCGTGCAGAACCAGCCCACGGACCTGGTACGTAAGATGGAAGAAACAAAGGCGGAAGAAGCGAAAGACTCCATCGAAGACACGGTCCGTGACCACCTCCGCGGCTTCTCCCGCACCATCCCCAGCTTCCTCATGGCCTACGGCGACGACAAGCTCACCCTGGCCAACCTGGACGACTACACCGAAGATGATGTGTTCAAAGAAGTGACGGGCATTACGGAAGATGAATTCCGCTTCCTCCGTGACGGCGGCGACTACGACGATCCGAAAACCCATGAAAAGAAACACTTCGACGGCCACCTCTTCGATGAAGTGGTATTTGACGACTCCATCAAACAGTTCATGGAGAAAAGGAAGGAACTGGCCAATTACTTCGACGAAAACCAGAGCGAAGATATTTTCAACTACATTCCGCCCCAAAAAACGAACCAGATTTTCACGCCTCGCCGGGTGGTGAAGAAAATGGTGGACGACCTGGAAAAAGAAAATCCAGGCTGCTTCGACAATCCCGATGCCACCTTCGCAGACCTTTACATGAAATCGGGCCTCTACATCACCGAAATCATCAAACGGCTTTTCAGAAGTCCCAAAATGAAGGCGCTGTATCCGGATAACAAAGAACGAATCGGACACATCCTCTCCAAACAGGTCTACGGCATGGCACCTACAAGAATCATCTACCTCATTGCCACCAATTTCATCCTTGGCTTTGATAAATCATCTAAAGAAGCATACGCCAGACACTTTGCCGAAGCTGACGCGGCAAAGGCGGCGAAGGAAGGAAAACTGCAGGAACTGGTGGACGTAACATTTGGAAAATAAGAATGGCATATGCATCCGGCAAAACGGGCAGTACAAAGAACCCTGAATAATAAAGGCGCCCTTTCGCAGGGCGCCTTTTACCATGGGTCAGGGAAAATCATATTTAATCTATACTTAATCTCTTGCTGTCAGAACCTGTCATGGCGCTGCGTATAATAAAGATAGAAGCCCCGGGAAAGGGAAAGTATGATGAATGAGGAGCTAAATATGCAAAAGATAGAATTTTTTTTATAAGTTATCCTTGCAATTCGGCTTTTATACGCATATTTTTATACGCATATAATATAGTCAAAGAGAGGTACCAGAACCTTCGCCCGTTTCGGTGGGGGGCTGGCGCCTCTTCTCTTTGTTCTTTTTAGAGCTTTTTAGGAAGGAAACGGTGGTTATTATTCTTCCGGAAGACTACCCACCGGCGGAGGATTTCATAATTAGCGATTGTAATTTTAATATTTACAATACCCTGGTTTCATGATATAATTCAAACAGTTACAACTACTGAATTTATGAAATCGGGAGGAATCCATATGAAAATGAAGATGAAAATCGCAGCCCTGGCCATGGGTCTCGCTCTGGCGGGCATGGCAGCAGCACCGGCGCTGGCAGCTGACGGAGTGCCGGCTTTTAAGAGTAACAAGCAGATGGTGGCTTATTTCTGGAATGAAGTGTTCAATAAGCACAATACGTCTGTCATCCCTGCCATGGCATCGCCGGATTATATCCAGCACAATCCGGGCTTTGCCGATGGCCGGCAGGCTTTTGAGGAGGGTGTGGAAGGTTTTCTGAAGGAATTCCCGGACAGCAGGGCAGAAATCAAGCACATCGGAGCTGACGGGGATCTGGTATTTATCCATAACCATATCACTCTCAATGCGTCTGACCGCGGCCAGGCGGCGGTGGATATCTTCCGCGTGAAGGATGGCAAGATCGTGGAGCATTGGGATGTGATCCAGGATATTCCGGAGAAGTCGGAAAATCATAATACCATGTTCTGATACTGGGGTGCCTGACGGCGCGGTCGGGACCGGGGCTGCTGCCGGCTGTCGGCTGTCGGCTATCAGCCTTGGTGGGCGTGCAGCCGCAGGGCGGCTGGGATCGGTGGGTGGCTGGTAGCTAGTGGCTAGTGGCTGGTAGCTGGTGGGCTACTCTGTATTCCCGAAGGGACCTGCCGCTGCGCGGCAGAGGGGCATATGGCCCTGTGCTAACGCACGGGCCAAGGGTTGCGTCGCTGTCGCTCAGGGGCAAAGGCCGTGGTGGGCGTAAATAAGTTCTACCTTTAACAATCTCCCCTTTCTTATAAATGGGGGAGACGTCGCCGGAAGGCGACAGAGGGGGTGCATTTTACACCTTTATGGGCGCCAGTATGATAAAACCTTTACAACCGCCCTTGCGGGCGAGGGAAGAGGGTGTAAAATTCCTTGTGTAAATTAGATTCCTATTAATAAACATGACATTT
>NZ_CALGPS010000121.1 GCF_937959425.1 uncultured Dialister sp. | reverse complement strand
CGAACCTTCGGGGTGAAACCCCGTCAATCCTAAGAACCCTTTGCGCCCAGAGGGCGCAATCCTTCACATAAACATATTTAAATTTTTAGTTGTATTTTTCTGAAAGATATCGTATAATGACATGCGTAACGTTTCTTACAGAGGCCCCCGCAAGGGAAGCGCTTTTCATTTATGCAGAAGAAGGAATCCCTTCTCTTCCACGAAAGGATATGATCACATGGCAGGTTTATTTTTCGACGATTATGACACCCCCGTTTTCCGTCCGCCCAGCGAAGCGGACAGCTTCATTCTCCGGGTGACCAGAGGATGCGCCCACAACAGCTGCACCTACTGCAATATGTACCGCGGCGTGAAATTTGAAAAGCTCTCCGACGAGCAGATCATGCGGCAGATTGCCATTGCCTACTCCGTAGACCGGGACGGCGTACGCCGGGTATTCCTGGCCGACGGCGATGCCCTGGTGCTTCCTACGGAACGGCTTCTTAAAATCCTGAACACCCTGAAGAAATATTTCCCCAACCTGGAGCGCGTTTCCTCCTACGCGGCGCCGGGAGACATCCTCCGGAAGTCCCTGGACGAACTGAAACAGCTGCGGGAAGCGGGCCTCCAGCTTCTCTACTACGGCATGGAAAGCGGCGATTCCCAGACCCTGAAGGACATCCGCAAAGGTGTGAACGGCGAGCAGTCCATCGAAGTAGGCAAACGCGTCCGGGCTGCAGGCATGGATCTCTCCATCATGATTATCCTTGGCATTGCCGGCGTACCGGGCAGCGAAAGACATGCCCTGGCCACTGCCCATGCCATCAATGAAATCAAACCGACCCACCTGTCCGCCCTCTCCCTCATGCTCTACCGGGGCAGCGAACTGAAAGACCAGTTTGAACGGGGCGAATTCACCCCCCTTCCCCCCTATGGCCTCATGGAAGAACTGAAGGTCATTGTGGAACACCTGGACCTTCCGGAAACGGAACACATGATTTTCAGAAGCAACCACGTTTCCAACTACATCCGCCTGGCAGCCACCCTCCCCAGGGACAAGGACAAACTCCTGGCCGATATCGACGAAAGCATCCGCTATCTGAAATCCAAGAAAAACTACGACGTCTACAACCACGACTGGACGAAATAAGGAAATCCCCGGAACTATGACGGTTCCGGGGATTTTTCACGCCCGAAGGGCGTGAAGGTTGACGGCCCTGGCGGGCCGAAGGTTCTTAGGGTTCTAAAGTTTGACAGCCACTTCGTGGCTGAGGGTTGTGGTGGCGGCTGGCGCCGCAAAATAAAAAGGGGCGCGGCTGACGGCGCAGGTTGTATAGAAGGGTTATGTAAGGAAAGGTTGTGGAAAAGGTTCTTAAGTTTGACCGGCCCTATGGGCCGGAGGGTTCTTAGGTTTGACGGGCCTTCGGCCCGAGGGTTATGGATAGCCGCCTTTGGCGGCTATGATTATGAAATCAGCGTTACGTGCTTACCTTCCTGCCCCACGTGCGTGCATTCTGCATAGAATGCGCGAGTCGGCCAAAGTTGGCCCTTAGTCTGCATATAAAAGAGCTTACCTTTTAGTTGGCCGACCGGCCATTCTGAGCGAAGCGATGCACAGCGAACACATTTTGCACTATGCAAACTGGATTCGTAAGGGATCAGGGCGACCCGAAAATCCAGTGAGTCAGTGACAGCAGAGGATGCACTATGCGAACTGGATTTGTAGGGAAGCGACAGCGACCCGAAAATCCAGTGAGTCAGTGACAGCAGAGGATGAAGGAGCACCAGCGACGCACAAAATGTAGTGAGTCATTTTCCCTTTTGGGACACAACCCTTCTACACAACCCTCAGCCCGCGCGAAAGCGCAGGGCTGTCGCCCCTCTTGCTTTCGGGAATACCGCCCGTCTGATGTCTGACGTCTGACAATCTGATGTCTTCCCGCCGACTGGCAGTTATCAGCGAAGGAGTCACTATCGACGCGTACCGAGATCCTTTGCTGTCGCCTAGGGAAGCGGTAAGCGGACAGCGGACAGCAGACACAGCCTCTCCCTTTCCTTTCCCAAATGCGATATCATAAAGACAGATTATAATGAAGGGAGACTGATTTCATGAAAAAGAAAATCCTTTGCCAATCCACAGCCGCTGCTCTGGCCCTTGCCTGCGCTCTCGGAATTCCCGCCCCGACAGCCGAAGCCTTCAGTATCGGCGACATCATCGGTATTGCCCAGGGCGCCGCCCAGTATGCCATGCTGGACAAGCAGTTCAACTACTACAATGATACGGAAGAAGGGCGGCAGGAACTCTTCAAATCCTACCAGGAAAAAATGGGCGTGGTTCATGATGAAGCCAAAGAAGAGGAACTATCGGGCATTATGAATCGCCTCACCGACAGTATAGGCGCGGAAGACCCTTCCATCTATAAAAAGCCCTACATCTACTTTATTGCTGCCGATGAATCCTTCAATGCATCCTGCTCCATGGGGCACGTCATGGTAGTAAACGACGGCCTCTTCAAGTACCTTACCAATACTGATGAAATCGCAGTGGTGCTGGGCCATGAAATGGGACACGGCCAGAAAAACCATGTCATGAATGCTCTTCACAAAAAAGCCAAAACAGAGCTGGGTGCCGCCATCCTTTCCGGCGCCATAGGCGACGCTGCCCTGGGGCAGGAAGTGCTGGGCATTGCGGTGAACCAGATAGAAACCGTCCAGATTGGCAGAGGCGATGAAAAGGAAGCGGACAAACTGTCCTTCGACTATATCTACCGTGCCGGCTATAATCCCGGAGCCACAGCCGCCCTGTGGCAGCGGGTTATAGAAAAGGGCGGCGACAACGACCCCTCCTTCGCCCAGGAAGTCTTCGCCCCCTCCGACCACCCCTCCAACAGCCAGCGCAGGGACACCTATGAAAAAAGACTGACCGAGCTGTCTAAAAAACATGTCACCCTGAAAAGCAATACAGACACCGTCATGGTCAACGGCCAGGAATTCGTCACCCCCGCTCCGGCAGGAGATATGAGCGCCGCCGAAAGGAAATACTTCGTCCTGGGAAATCTGGCTGCCGCCTATGACCACGGAGAAAACAGCCGGCCCGCTGAAGCCAGGGACGGCACCGTCTATCTTGGAAATCAAGCCGTCATCACACCGGTAAACGGTGACCCCTCCGCCCAGGTTCTGGCAGAACGGTTGAATAAGATCAAGTAGAGCCGCTCTGCAGCCCGGGTTCAGAGAAAAAGGATGACAGGACCTGCAGACAGCCCCCCGCCCGCCTCACTGTCCCACTATCCCACCAGCTCACCAGTACACCCGTCCACTTTTTATAACTTGTATTCCCCTCTTATATCTTATATAATTACTTTTTAGCAGTGTTTTTATGAAATCAAATGGGAAAGTGCAGGAGAGTTATATGACCATTCAGAATGAGCTGGATATTGACATCAGGAACCTTTTAGGCCATGACTGGAGCGTGAAGGCAGAAGACCTTTCGGACATGGCAGGCCTCATGGAAAAGGCAGGCCGGTCACTGACGAAGCTCCGGGAAAGCGGAAAGGGACCTGACGGCAGCAGCGTCCTTTTCCCCCGCCTTCCCTATATTCTGGATGAAAATGTGCTCATTACGGAAGAGGAAAAAGAAAGCCTCCTCCATGTCGATGAGCTGGCAAAATCGGCGGACATTCTGATTTCCATCGGCATCGGCGGCTCCTACCTGGGCAACCAGATGCTCTTTGACGTATTCTGCGGCCCCTACTGGAACATGATGGACCGGGAAGAACGAAACGGATTTCCCAAAGTCTTTTTTGCCGGCCAGAACATGGATCCCCACGGCCTTCTCCAGCTGGCAGAAGAAGTAGAGCGGGAGAGCCGCCATGCAGGCCGGAAATGCCGGGTACTCCTTCTGGTGATTTCCAAATCCGGCACCACCATCGAACCCTCCAGCGCCCTCAAGGCCCTGAGAACCCTCCTTGCCCCCTTTGCGGACATTTCCCTTCTGGCCATTACGGATAAGGAAAAGGGCAGCCTTCGCCGGTATGCCAATGAAAACCACCTCCCCTGCTTCACCGTCCCCGACGGCATCGGCGGCCGGTTCAGCGAACTCTCCCAGGTGGGCCTTGTGTTCGCCCGCCTCATAGGCGTGGACATCAAAGACCTCCTCTCCGGCGCCCGGATGGTGGAAGAGGCCTGCCGGAGCGAAAAAGCGGAAGAAAATCCCGCCCTCTTCCTGGCATCCCTGAAATACGCCGCCAGCAGGAAATACGGCATGGCCGCTGAAATCATCATGCCCTACGGCGACACCCTCCGCTCCTTCGGCTGGTGGTACGCCCAGCTTCTGGGCGAATCCCTGGGCAAGAAATACGACATGGCAGGCCATGTGATCCACTACGGCCGCATTCCCGTCGCCGCCGTAGGCACCACGGACATGCACTCCCTCACCCAGGAACACCAGCAGGGAGCCAAAAACAAACTGGTACAGTTCATTTCCGTGAAAGAAAGCAGGAGCCGCCTTTCCGTGCCCTGCGAGGAATCGGGAGAAACGGGGGACGTGCCCATGGACTTCATGCTGGAATCCGCCCGGAAGGCCAACGAACAGGCCCTGGCCGCTGAAGGCCGCATGAGCTGTGCCATCAAAATCAGGAAAATCACCCCCTTCCACCTGGGAGCCCTCATGTATTTCTTCTTCCTCACCATCGCCTACGAAGGTGCCCTGGCAGACATCAACGCCTTCGACCAGCCCGGCGTGGAAGACTATAAGAAAATCCTTCACCAGGATATTCGGGATTACATTGTGCGAAATAAATAGGCCGCCTTCACTTTTATCGTCCCCCCCCGCAAGCGGTGGCAGAACAAAGCTCCGCGAGGCTGATATCTCAAATGCAGCTCTAAGCAAAGCACGGGTTGTTGTCCACTGTGCACATCCTGCATAGGATGTGCAAGTCGGGCGAAGTAAGGCGCCTAGCCTGCCCATAAAGGCGCTTTCCTTTTGTCGCCCGACCGATACAGCGGGGTGGCAAGCGAACGTGGTTCGTAGGGGAGCGAAAGCGACCTGAGAACCACGTGAGACGCTTTCCCGTGGAGAAAGGTGGTGCCGCAGGCACCAAAAGGGCTTCATTTCCACGAGGGTCGCGAGGTTGTATGGTTTTTATTAAATTAGCGCCCTTTATTTTTAAAGGCGCCACCTTCATTTACCATTCACAATTTATAATTTACCATTTTCATAAGGCGCCCCCTCTTGCTTTCGGAAATACAGCCGCCCGCCGCAAGTGCTGCCGCCATTCTCTGTCATTCAAAAAAATATTTCCAAAACCTCTTGCAATTTCTGGGATTATCTGCTATGATAATACAGTCGCAGGAAACAAGCGTCTAGGGGCATAGCGCAATTGATAGAGCAACGGTCTCCAAAACCGTAGGTTGGGGGTTTGAGTCCCTCTGCCCCTGCCAATTTGGCCCAATAGCTCAGCTGGATAGAGCACTTGACTACGAATCAAGGTGTCGGGGGTTCGAATCCCTCTTGGGTCACCATGAAATCCGCTAAACAGCAGTTTAGCGGATTTTTTATTGTGCACAGGGGCGCGTAGACACGCCCTGGCGGGCGTGAGGGTTGACGGCCCTAACGGGCCGAAGGTTCTTAAGGTTCTAAGGTTTGACGGGCCTTTGGCCCGAGGGTTGAGGTATCACCCTTTGGGCGATACCTCAACCCTCAGCGGCGAAGCCGCTGTCAAACCTCCGAACCCTCGGGGCGTCAGCCCCGTCAATCTTAAGAACCTTTTTCTCTCTTGCTTTCGAGAATACAGCTCCCTGCAGCTATGACTCAATCTCCCATAAACCTTGTGCTATCCCTCAAAAAACGATATAATAAAATAATTGTAAAAGTATAATTTCATGAACGAAAGGTGTCTCATTGTGAAAAGAAAACAGCACACAATCAGGAAACCGGTTTCTTACAAGGGCAACGGCCTTCATTCCGGCATGCCCGTCACCATGACCATGCATCCCGCCCTGCCGGGGACAGGCATTATCTTCCGCCGGAGCGATCTTCCCGGCGCGCCGGAGGTGCCGGCGGACAGCCGCTACATCACCAGCACCATGCGTGCCACCACCCTGGAAAAGGGAGCGGCCAAGGTCTTTACGGTGGAACATCTCCTTTCCGCCCTTTACGCCCTGAAAATTGACAACTGTGTCATTGAAATGGACTCTCCCGAGCCGCCGGTAGGCGACGGCAGCGCCAAGACCTTTGTGGACATGGTGGAAGAAGCGGGCATTGAAGAGCAGGATGAAGACATTCCCGTCCTCACCCTGGACAGGAGCGTGGCCATTTACGAAGGGAAAAAATTCATCACAGCCCTTCCCTACGACGGCCTCCGCATTACCTTCACCTCCATCAACCCCCATCCCCTTCTGGGCACCCAGATGGTGGACATTATCATCGACCATGATTCCTACATGAAGGAAATCGCATCCGCCAGAACCATCGGATTCACCTGGGAACTGGAGGCCATGCAGAAAATGGGCCTCGGCAAGGGCGGCACCCTGGAGAACGCAGTGGTTTACTCGGAAACGGAATGCCTCTCCGTACCCCGTTTCAAGGACGAACTGGTGCGCCACAAAATTCTGGACATCCTGGGCGACATTTCCCTCGTAGGACCTCTTCACGCCCACATCATCGCCGTCCTGGGCAGCCACAAACTGAACGCGGAACTTTCTGAAAAACTGCAGGCCCTGAAAAAATAAAGCCTGCCTCACATACAAGAAATAGGATAAGGAGGAACTGTTATGGAATTAAATGTTGAAGAAATTATGGAGATTCTGCCTCACCGCTACCCCATGCTCCTGGTAGACAAGATTATCGAAATGGTACCTATGGACTATGCCATCGGCGTGAAATGCGTCACCATGAACGAACCCTTCTTCCAGGGCCACTTCCCCGGCCATCCCGTCATGCCCGGCGCCCTCATCTGCGAAGCCATGGCCCAGGTAGGCGGCGTAGCCCTCCAGTACCCCGAAGAAAACAGGGGCCTCATCCCCATGTTCACCGGCATGGACCACGTCCGTTTCCGTTCTCCCGTCCTCCCCGGCGACCAGCTGGTCACCAAGGCAGTCATTAAGAAAATCATCGGCCGCATGGGCAAAGTACACTGCGAATGCCACGTAGGAGACGTGCACAAAGCAGAAGCGGATTTCCTCTTCTACCTCATGGATCCCAACGATTCTCCGGAAAAGAAGGAAAAAGAGCAGGAAGCCCGCAGAAAATAAATTTCCTTAAACTATATAAAAAGAGTTAATAAACAGAGGAAATTCGAATAAATCGGAGAGAATGAAAGATTCCCCTTATAAATACCCCTAAATCGCTGTTTCAAAACCGAAAGAGATAGGGGACTTATGTATAAAGAGAATCACAAATCAAAAAATCGGCTGGCAGTCAAAACAGCCGCCGTCATAAAGGGGAATGGGACAATGGAATTAAAAGTCATTCAATCGGCAGAGCCGAAAATTCATCCAACCGCCGTCATCGACTCCACGGCAATCCTTCATAAAAACGTAGTCATCGGGCCCTATGCGGTCATCGGTGAAAACTGTGAAATCGGCGAAGGCTCCATCATCGGCGCCCACGCCGTCATCGCCAAGAACGTACGCATGGGAAAAGAAAACCACATTTACCCCCATGCCGTCATCGGGGAAGACCCCCAGGATCTCAAGTTCCGTGACGAATACAGCACCGTAGTCATCGGCGACCACAACCTGATCCGCGAATACGTGACCATCCACCGCGCCACCGGCGAAAACTGCGAAACCCGCATCGGTTCCTACAACATGCTGCAGGCCTACACCCACGTAGCCCATAACTGCAACTTCGGCGACCACATCGTCATGTCCAGCTTCTCCGGCGTGGCAGGCCACGTCACCGTAGAAGACCACGCCGTCATCGGCGGCATGAGCGGCATCCACCAGTTCGTCAAGATCGGTGCCTGCGCCATGGTAGGCGGCATGTCCAAAATCGTGCAGGACGTATGCCCCTTCGTCATCGTAGACGGCAACCCCTCCCGGGTAGTAGGCCTCAACAGCGTAGGCCTTGCCCGCAACAACATTACGCCGGAAGTGAAGAGCTGCCTGAAAAAGGCATACCGCCTCATTTTCCGCTCCGGCCTCAAGCTGAACGATGCCATCCTGGAAATGGAACAGGAACTGCCCTCCACCCCGGAAATCGAACACCTCCTCCGTTTCCTCCGCAACTGCGACCGCGGACTCTGCCGTACCAGAGACAGATAAATATCCTTCCCCTTTATAGATAGGCTCCCTCCATAGGGAGCTTTTTCTTTTTGGGGCGCGGCTGGCGCCGCAGGTTGTGTAGAAGGGTTGTGTGAAGGAAGGTTGTGAAAAAAGGTTCTTAAGATTGATGGGCCTGGGGCCCAAGGGTTCTTAGGTTTGACGGCCCTTTGGGCCGAGGGTTGTGGATAGCCCCACCGGGGAAACGACTCACTGGATTTTCGGTCGTCTGATGACTCCCTACAAATCCAGTTCGCTGTGCACCGCCTTTGGCGGCTATGATTATAAAGTCAGCGTTACGGGTCTTACATTTGTGTCATCAGTGCCCCGTCATTTCGAGCGATAGGAAGTGCCGGTATGAATCACATTTTCGTGGAGCCAGTGAAACGGAGCCGAGAAATCTCCTCCCAGAAGGCTGCCTGTCGATCGGTCAGCCGACTAAAAGGAAAGCCTCTTATTGGGCAGGCTAGAGGCCAACTTCGGCTGAATTGGAGGTCCTATGCAGGACCTCCACAGTCATACCAGCATAGAGTATCATTCCTCTGCTTACCCCCGTCCACCCCTTCGCCACTTCGTGGCCCTCTTCTCCACGGGAAAGCATGTCACTGGATTCTCAGGTCGCTTTCGCTCCCCTACAGCACGGCTATCACCGACTCACGATAATTTGCGCGTCGCTTTGCTCCTACAAATTATGTTCGCTGGTGTGACTCCAGTTCCTTTGCCACCCTAAAGGGGACGCAAGGGCGTTACGGGACTGGCTTTCTGCTGCTTAAGTCACGCTATACATTCTGCTGAATTGGCCACTACCGTGGCCACCCCCTATCCGGCTGCGCCGGACTCCTCCACGAGGGGAAGAATTAACCTCTCTATGCTACCCCGCAGAGTCATGTCACGCATTGGTAAGCACCCATAGTGCCCCCACGAAGAGGGGTGGCAAAGGAACTGGATTCGTAGGGAGCCGTAGGCGACTGAGAATCCAGTGACATGCTTCCCTTTGGGTAAAGGTGGTGGCGACAGCCACCAAAGGGGGCGAGCGCAGCGAGCCTGCCGCGAAGCGGCATACAAAATCATTGCCTGCAGGGCAATCCACAACCCTCGCCCGTAAAGCGGGCGTCAGTCGAGTAGACGGAATCA
>NZ_CALGPS010000120.1 GCF_937959425.1 uncultured Dialister sp. | reverse complement strand
TTAGAATAATCTTAACTTGACAGAAAAAATTTACACAAAGGACTTGACAGACCCCATAGGGGGGGTGGATTGCCGCTGCGCGGCAATGAAGTTTTTAATGCCGCCTATCGGCGGCATGGCTCGCTCCGCTCGCCTCCCCCTTGCTTGTGCACATCCTGCATAGGATGTGCAAGTCGGGAAAAGTAAGGCGCCTAGCCTGCCCATAAAGGCGCTTTTCTTTGGTATGCCCGACCGAACTGCGGGAAGAAGTTGGTGCCGCAGGCACCAAAAAGGGGGGCGCTTTTCTATCGCCCGTCTGGGCGGTTGTATGTTTTTTATTAAATTAGCGCCCTTTATTTTAAAGGCTCCACCTTCATTTACCATTCACAATTTATAATTTACCATTTTCATAAGGCGCCTCTCCCCTCTTGCATTCAGGAATACCGTCCGGAATAACCGGTGGGACGTCTGACCGTCTGACCGTCTGACGTCTATCATCTCTTGTGGGAATACAGTCCGGCAGGCAGCCGGCTCTATCGTTCCTAATCAAAAACTCCCGGCGTTCTGCCGGGAGTTTTTGATTGCTCTTTATTCTTTCTTTTCTTCTGTTTCCTCTGCCGGAGCTTCTTCTGCTTCCGCCTTTTCCTCTGTTTCCGGAGCTTCCGCGGTTTCATCTGTTTCTACAGGTTCCGCCGTTTTTTCGGTTTCTGCCTCCTCATTCGTTGGAGCTTCTGCCGTCGGAGCTTCTGCCGTCGGCGCTTCCTCCGCCTTTGGTTCTTCTGTCTTTTCTCCAACCGACGGGAAGCCTGCTACCTTGGGCGCCTCCATGCGGTCCAGGGCGTCGATGGCTGCCAGGGCCAGCTCCAGATCCCTTCTGATTTTACCCACATAGGTCTTCATATTTCCTTCGGTGCGGATCATGTTTTCCACCAGACGGCGGCGGGATTCTTCCGCTTCCCGAATCTGCCGGTTTCCTTCCGCATGGGCATTGGCAATGAGGATTTCCGCATTCCGCTTAGCGTTCTTCTTCACGTTCTCCGCCGTATCCTTTGCCAGCTGCAGGGTGTTGGTCATGGTTTCGGAAATTTTTTCATAGTTGGCCAGCTTGGTTTTCATCTGGTCCATCTGCTCTTCCATTTCCCGATGTTCCCGGTAAATCTGCTCGTAGTCCGCTACAATCTGCCGGAGAAAATCATTGACCTCTTCTTCGCTGTAGCCACGAAGCCCTTTGGAAAAGGTTTTGTTATGAATATCCATTGGTGTAATCATGGGTGCGCCTCCTTAAGTGATGTGAGTCTCTTTGTCTATTGTACTTGTTTTTGCCCATTTCAGCAACAAGGGGCCGCTTCGCGGCCCCTTGTTGCTGAAATGGAAAAGGTTATTAAGATTGACCGGCCTATAGCCGGAGGGTTCTTAGGTTTGACGGCGCCTGTGGCGCCGAGGGTTGTGGTAGCGGCTGACGCCGCAGGTTGTGGCCGCCTGCCGGCGGCAATAATTTTATATACCGCCTAACAGCTAACCCCTTCTGGCTCGCTGTGCTCGCCACCCACCCCTTAGGCAGGGGTGGGCAAGGGCGTTACGGGATTGCCTTCCCGCCGGATACGGTCATTCTGAGAGTAAGCGAAGGATGCCAGATGGGAAGTTGAGTCTGATGTCTGATGTCTGACGTCTATCGTCTGGAGGTCTCCGTGCTTTCGGGAATACAGCCCACCGGACAGCCGCCCCACTGTCTCACTAGTCCACTAGCACACCAGCCCACTATCTCTCAGTCATCCCGGTCTACTTTGTACTTTCTTTCCAGCTGCTTGTAGGTGTCCAGGCCGATAATGTGGTTGAACTGGCCGAATTCAATCATTTTGTCTGCGGTGGCTTCTGTGGTGCCGTTCTTTTCCAGTCCGGTGAAGAGGTCATAGAGGGCTTTTGACATGGTGTATACGGCGCTGCATGCCCAGAATACGATGGAGAATCCCATTTCTTCCAGTTCTTTGGCAGGAATAAGGGGCGTCTTGCCGCCTTCAATCATGTTGGCTACGATGTAGGCACCGCTTCCTTCCATGCCCCGGGCGAATTTTTCCAGCTCTTCCCGGCTTCCGATGCCGTCGGCGAAGCAGATTTCAGCGCCGGCGTCGGCATACCGTTTGCTTCTTTCGATGGCATCGTCGATGCCGTAAACGGCGCGGCTGTCGGTGCGGGACATAATCATGGTTTCCTTGTCCAGGCGGGCGTCCACGGCGGCGCGGATTTTCTGGGCATGTTCTTCAGCGGAGATGACCTGCTTGCCGTCCATGTGGCCGCAGCGTTTCGGCCATGCCTGGTCTTCGAAGAAAATGCAGGCAGCGCCGGCCTGTTCAAACATGCGCTCCGTGCGAATGGTATTCAGCGCATTGCCGTATCCCGTATCACCGTCCGCCATGGCAGGAATGTCCACCGCATTGCAGATGCCTGTGAGCTGGTTCACCATTTCGCTGCAGGAAAGGAGACCCACATCCGGCTGTCCCAGAAGGGAAGCAGCCACAGAGTAGCCGCCCATGATGACGCAGCGGATGCCTGCCTTCTCTGCGATTTTCGCCGTCAGCGCATCACCTACGCCGGGGGTAATCAGAATCTTTCCGGACTTTAAAGCATTACGGAATTCGATACGTTTTTCAGTTGCTGTTTTCATAATATCCTCCTGAAAATTAAAATACAGAAATCAAAGAAATGCGGGCAGCGGTTCTATTTCCTCTGCAAAAAAAGCCTCTTTTCCACATACTGCAGAAAAGAGGCGCATCGGCGCGGTACCACTCTCACTTATACCTTGAAGCATAAGGAAGGATGAAATAAAAAAAGCCCTGTCCCACGGACAAGGGCGCAATCGCGCGGTACCACCCTGCATTATACTTCATATCCTTAACGCGGACAGACGGCAGGCTTACTGGCTTTCAGCCCGAAGCTCCCAGGGGACACGCTTTCCTTCCATACCGGTTTCCATCCTCCCGGCTCTCTGTCATTTCCGGCCAAGCTCAATCCTGTTCCTCGCTTTTGTTTATTTACCCGATATTATAATCGGGTCCTTTCTTCCTGTCAAGGAAATTTTGTAATTAAAATAGTTGCATCAAAAAGCGCCGCCGGCGCTGAGGATTGTGTGGAAGGGTTGAGAAAAAAGGTTCTTAAGATTGATGGGCCTACGGCCCAAGGTTTCTTAGGTTTGACAGCGGCTTTGCCGCTGAGGGTTATGGTGGCGGCTAACGCCGCAAGTAAAAAGGGGCGCGGCTGACGCCACAGGTTGGGTCCGCCTGTCGGCGGCAGGTTGTGTAGAAGGGTTGTGGATGAAAAGGTTCTTAAGATTGATGGGCCCTATGGGCCCAAGGGTTCTTAGGTTTGACGGCGCCTGTGGCGCCGAGGGTTGTGGATTGCCGCTTCGCGGCAATAAATTTTTAATGCCGCCAAAGGCGGCATTGCTCGCTCCGCTCGCCACCCCCTTTGGTGCCTGCGGCACCACCTTTCCCCCGCTAAGTTCGGTCGGGCGACAAAAGGAAAGCGCCCTTATGGGCAGGCTAGGCGCCTTACTTCGCCCGACTTGCACATCCTATGCAGGATGTGCACAGTGTCCCTATGGACGCTAAACATTGTGCCACATGATTCTTTAGGAAAACATAGAGCGAAATCCCCCCTCCGGGAGAAGGCGGAGCCTGCGGCACCAAAAGGGGCATTCCCACGAGGGTCGGAGGTTGTGTGATTTTTATTAAAATGGCGCCCTTCATTTTTAAAGGCGCCACCTTCATTTACCATTCACAATTTATAATTTACCATTTTCATAAGGCGCCTCTCCCCTTTTGCTTTCGGGAATACCGCCCGGAATGACCGGTGGGACGTCTGACCGTCTGATGTCTGGCCGTCTGATGTCTATCATCCCTTGTGGGAATACCGTCCAGCGGTAGGCGGACAGCGGATAGCCGATAGCGGCCCCCTGTTTCAGAAGAGATCCTTAAGCCTTCCCAGAATTCCTTTCTTCTCTTTCTTAATCGGCTTGGGCATCACCGGTTTTTCCGGTTCCGGCTTGGGCACCCGGGGAAGGGGGGATGCGCTTTCGCTGGGGCGGAAGGGTGGCGGTGCGGTGAAGGTGGGCATGCGGAGCACAGGAGGCGCCATGATTCTCGGCTTCACCACCGGCGTCCTGTGCACGGGGCCTCTTGCTTCGCTTCTGCCGTAGGGCACATAATGGTAGGATTTGGAGGAGGGATCCGGCACGTTGCGGTCTGCAATATAGCGGGTGCCGTTGAAGTCCCGTCCCCTGAGCCGCTCCAGAAGCATGGAGGCCATCATCTGGGGGGAGAAGTAGGAGAAGGGCAGTCTTGGGGCCATGCGGGCCACGGAGGAGAGGAAGGAGGTCTTCACGTCATCCATGGTAAGGTGCAGTTCCTTCCGTATTTCATCCATGAGAAGGATCATGCCCTTCTGGGTGGGAAACAGGTTCTCGTAGGGCACCAGGTTGTTCTTATTTCCCATGCCCGACATGTCCATGAAGAACACCAGGTACAGGCAGGGCAGGGCGTGGCTCTTGTCCTTGATACGCAGGTAGAAATTAGCCACGGTGTAGTACATATTCCGCAGTTTCGACCACTCGCCGGCCATGGTGTAAATGGCGATTTTCTGCTGGAAGGCGCGGTAGAGGATGTCCCTGGCGGTAAAGGGTTCTCCCCGCTGGGAGAGGGCGGTCTGGGACTCCCCGATTTCACCTTCCGTGAGACCGTAGTTTTCCCGCACGTTCAGCACGTAGGCCATGTGATGGCCGATTTCCGCTTTTCCTTCCTTCGTGAGCACATACACCTTCGGTACGCCGTGGGCATAGTCTTTCTCCGGAATCTTGGCAATCACCCGTCCCGTGAGCTCGGCGTGGGTGCCTTCCCCCGACAGGTCGTAGCGCTTCAGGAAATCGGAAAGCACCTTGTCCGGCAGCATGTTCACTGTCTCCTGGGGCCGGCTGGACCGTATCCAGCCCTCTTCCATGAGGGAGTCTATCCGGGTATTGGCATCGGGGCCGTAGATATTCAGTTTGTAGGGCGGAATGCGGTGGTGCAGCGGCTTTCCGTCGAAATAATCCAGTATCAGTATATCCCTGATGGACAAACCCATGATAACCCTCCTTCCTGTGAAACGCTGATTTTCCATTCTTAATTATAATGCAGGCACCGCTCTTTTGAAAAGAGGAATCTTTTCGCGCCCTCTGGGCGAACGGGGGCGCGGCTGACGCCGCAGGTTGGGGCCGCCTGTCGGCGGCAGGTTGTGTAGAAGGGTTGTGGAAAAAGGTTCATGGACACGCCTACGGCGTGAGGGTTCAAAGGGTTCTGAAGGGAAGGTTCTTAAGATTGATGGGCCTGGGGCCCAAGGGTTCTTAGGTTTGACGGGCCTTTGGCCCGAGGGTTGTGGATTGCCGCCAAAGGCGGCAATGATTATAAAAAAGTTAGCGTTACGGGAATACCTTCCCGCCGGACACAGTCATTCTGACAGGCGGCAGGCGGGAAGTCTGAAGTCTGATGTCTGATGTCTGATGTCTGATGTCTGACCGTCTGAAAATCTCCTTGCTTTCGGGAATACAGTCCAACCCCACATCGGCCAGCGGGAAGCGGGAAGCGGATAGCGGATAGCCTTTTAAGGCGCCTTGGGGCAGTTACCTGGTTTCCCCATACCAGTTGATATCATGTCTGAGCTTATGCACCGCGTCTCTTGCCTCTTCGGCATCGTTTTGCAAATCATCCAGTGTGCCCGCCACTGATAAGAGGTTCTGCCGGAGGAATGCCAGCTCCTGCCGGTACATCTGGATCTGACCTTCCAATTTGATGACCTGCAAATCGGCACGATCATCGTCATCATCATAATCGTCATCGTCATCATAGTCGTCGTCATCGTCTATGCCTTCTGCCAAATTTTTCACATACCGGGCATCTATCAGAATTTTTTCCATAAGATATTCCAAGTTTCCGAGGCTGCTGTCCAGGGGTACATAGTTGTCGTCAATGAGGTATTCCATAATGGTTCTCCTTTTTTAATTGCGGCAGAGCCGCAGGGTTCAATAGGGAAGGTTCTTAAGTTTGACCGGCCCTTTGGGCCAGAAGGTTCTTAGGTTTGACAGCGGCCTTTGGCTGCTGAGGGTTGTGGTATCGCCGCTTCGCGGCGATGATTATACATACCACCTAACGGCCGACCCCTTCCGGCTCGCTGCGCTCGCCACCCCTTAGACAGGGGTGGGCAAGGGTGTTACGCGCCGAACTTCCCGGCAGACAGCCGACAGCGGGCAGCGGTCCCTCTACTTCCCATCTTCCCTAGGTCGGCTCTGTTCTTCGACTTCGGGATGGGCTTCTGCTTCCATTTCATAGGACCACATGTGGGTGGGGATCATATTGCCGTCTTTGTCGCAGGTATAGCGCACGGACTTGGGCATGGTTTTGGCGGTGGACAGGGGGCTGGTGAAGCCGCGGCCGATGACGTCGGTGGTGTTCATGATGAAGAGGAAGGCCGAGGGATCTATGTCTTCGATGAGATGGCGCACCCTGGTAATCTGGGTGAGATCTACGATGGCGAAGACGATTTTCTTCTCTACTCCGGAGAAGGCGCCCTGTCCGTAGAGAAGGGTAGCTCCGTGATGGATATTTCTTAAAATAGCGTCGGAGATTTCCAGCGGTTTATCGGATACGATGAAGGCGGCCTTGCGCTGGGCGAAGCCGATGACGATGCGGCTGGAAAGGTTGGCGTTGATGTACATGGAAATCAAGGTGCAGATGGCCGGTTCCAGGGTGAAGATGAAGGCGCCGGCGGTGACGATGATGAAGTTCAGTCCGAAGACTACGTAGCCGATTTCCAAATTGTAATATTTCTTCAATATGGCCCCCACCACGTCCAGGCCGCCGGTGTTGCTGTTGTAGCGGTAGAGGATGCCCATGGATATACCAAGCACCACGCCGCCGGAAATGGCGGACACCAGGGGATCTTTCACCACGTTGTAGTCAGCGAGGAAGGCGGTGAGATCGATGAACACAGAGCAGCACACGGTGCCCAGGATAGTGATGACGGTATAGAATTTCCCCATGAATTTCAAAGAAAGAATGAGGATAGGAATATTCATGAGCAGGTTCGCCATGCCGATGGGGAACCCGGTAAGGTAGTAGAGCACCATGGCAATGCCGGTGAGGCCGCCGGAAAGGAACTGGTGGGGCACCAGGAAGGCGTTCACGCCTACGGAATATAAGAAGGTGCCTGCCAGTGTAATGGCGATGATAAATGCAAGCCGCTGCCAGAAGGTGGGCGTGCGGAAATCCGCCCCTAATGTGGTTGACATGATGTTTCCCTTTCTCCTTTGACTGTGAGATATATAAGATATGTCATTCTTGTATCATTATATCATTCTTTGGGATGATGAAATACGGGAAATTGGAAAGGGCCGGAGGTTGGGACCGCCTGTCGG
>NZ_CALGPS010000119.1 GCF_937959425.1 uncultured Dialister sp. | reverse complement strand
GCCAGATTCTTCAGAATCACAAATCGTAATCTTGGGAGATAGCAGATGAATCATAGAATTAAGCTATAAAACTTGTGAATTTATTATAAATAATGAAGAGTGGTTTCCGGAATTTATTGCTCTTCAGGCAAGGCAAACGGAGAAGGAAAAAGCTTCGGATATTCCTTCTTGGGTTGCTTATGAAGGATATAGTCCATTATCAGGTGAGAGTGGAAAGGAGTTTGCTAAGCGTGTCTTAGATGATAGATATGGTGCTGGAAATTATCCAACTGGGCCGGGGTCTGAGTATAATAAATTGAAAAAGCATGTAGATCGAGATAAAAGTATAAAAAGAACAGGAGAAAAAGATGAATAAAGCTTACGAATTGATTTTCAGCTATTCTAAGAAGCATAATGATTTAACATACAGAGAAGAATTTTTACTGGGAGTATTTGCAGATAAAAGCGTGGCATTCTCCGCCATTAATCTCTATTTGAATTTGCCGGGATTTCAAAACTTCTCAGTCAATGATTTCAGGATAAAGACGTTTATTCTTGACCAGGGAAGCCCCTGCTTAAATCAAGCCGATTTCTCTTGTGAGGAGGTTTTTGTGTTGGGATATGGCTATTCCATTGATAATACATATGATGTAGGCGGAAGTTTAGGCATATTTTCGAGCTTAGAACGAGCTAATGCAATGTTGGAGTTTTATAAAACCTGGGATATATTTATTTTCCATAGCCAGCCGGCTATTGGTGGTGAATTTTACATTGATAAATACAAAATAAATGAACTGCATTGGAAAGAGGGATTTGTGTAAATCGCTAACAATGTAATGATAGATGGGATATTGTATTATTTTTGTATGTTTATAATCATAGATTCGGCGGCAGCCATCCACGAAAGAAAGTATACCGAAGCGGAAGCTTCTGCAAAAAATCTTTCTATCAGCGCAGGAAATACCATCACCCTTTCCGGCGCATCCATTAAAGCGGATGACAAAGCAGACATGACAGCAGGAAAAGACATCCGCCTCACCGCAGAAAAGGACCTTTATGCAGAAGATGCTTCCGTAGGGAAAAGGAAGGGTTCCTACTACCAGCGTCTCAAAACAGAAGATGAAGCAGTGAAAGGCACCCTGATTTCCTCTGCAGGCGAAGTGCGCCTTAAAGCAGGGGAGGACATCTCCCTGAAAGGCAGCGGCATTACTTCCGAAAAGGGAAAAATCTCCTTGACTGCCGGTGAAGATATCTCTATGATGGATGAAAAGGAACATCACGAAACCATCCACGAATACCACTCCCATGTATCCGGCCTCCTCTCTTCCAAGACCAGGGACCTCTATGAAGCAGGGAAGACAGACACCGTGAGAGGAAGCCTTATCTCCGGGAATGAAACCCATATGGAAAGCGGAAGAGACATGACCATCACAGGAAGCGCCGTCGTCAGCGATAAGGATACCACCCTTCTGGCCAGAAGAAACTTCAAGGCCGACAGCGCTGAAGAAAGAAGCGGCAGCACCTACCGGGAATCCGTCAAAAAGAGGGGCCTCCTCTCCGGAGGCGGTCTGGGCTTTACTATGGGCAGCGAGAAGAGAAAAGACCGCTATGACAGTGAAGCCGTAGAACAGGTAGGAAGCACCATAGGCAGCGTGGAAGGAAGCGTCCACATCGGCGCGGGGAAAGATGCTGCCATTTTAGGCAGTGAAGTGACTGCGGGAAAAGATATTTCCATCAGCGGAGAAAACGTCAATCTCCAGCATACAGAAAATACATACAGCTCCCTGGAAAAGCATGAAATGGCAAGGAGCGGACTTAGCGTATCCCTGGGAGGCAGAACCGTAGAGACGGTTCATTCCATTGCAGCACCGCTGATGCGGGCAGGAGAAGTAGAAGATGCCCGCCTTAAAGGACTGTATGCTCTTCAGGCAGGTCAGACTGCAGGACAGTTAATCCGAGAGGAGAAGGATGCTGGGTATGTAGTAGAAAGCCTTCGACATAATGCATCAGAAAGTGCAAATATGTGGGAAAAGGCACGAGACTGGGATGCAGCCGACCGGATAGAGAACAGCCGTCTGGGTAAGAAAAATTCCTTAAATAGGCGCAAGTTATGATGTCGCAGATGAAATCCCAGAAGATGATGTGCCTATTTGGATAAGGCTTTTGCTAAAAAAGGAAAGATAAAATGATAAAAAACTAATATCATTTATTATATCAACCAATGTAAATAGGCAAGAGAATCAAGGAAAGCATATAAAACAATTATATAGTCCGAATTGTATAAATATGAGAGGTAAGAAGTGGATTAAAAGGATTTTATCGTGGATGTTATTCTTGATTGTTCCATATATCATTTTGAGTGGAATAAATGACAGTGGAAGAGATAGGACATCACGTGAGCTCTGTCCGCAAGTGAAGTATATTCATGACATGGAAAATTATGAGTCATTGGGGAAAGTGCTGAATGTGATTTGGAGGACACCTAATAATTATCACTTGATGAAACAATTTGTAACTACTGAAAATAAAGACAGCATTTTACGCTTTTATGGAGATGAATTACACAGAGAGGGATGGGAATATAGAGGTCGTGTTAATAATTTTAATTATTCTACCAATGCGCTAAATTCAATAACTTATCGTTGGGAAAAGACAGAATATTGCTTTGAAATTACTTTTATGGTTGCTAATGAGATTCATATGAAGCAGACAGATGATGGGAAACTTATATATTATATTAATGTGTTGCCCCAAAAGCAGAGAGTAAGTTTGTGATGAAAAGGAACACCACGAATACCACTCCCACGTATCCGGTCTCCTCTCTTCCAAGACCAAAGACCTCTATGAAGCAGGGACGACGGACACTGTGAGAGGAAGCCTTATCTCCGGGAATGAAACCCATATGGAAAGCGGAAGAGACATGACCATCACAGGAAGCGCCGTCGTCAGCGATAAGGATACCACCCTTCTGGCCAGAAGAAACTTCAAGGCCGACAGCGCTGAAGAAAGAAGCGGCAGCACCTACCGGGAATCCGTCAAAAAGAGGGGCCTCCTCTCCGGAGGCGGTCTGGGCTTTACTATGGGCAGCGAGAAGAGAAAAGACCGCTATGACAGTGAAGCCGTAGAACAGGTAGGAAGCACCATAGGCAGCGTGGAAGGAAGCGTTCGTATCGGCGCAGGGAAAGATGCAGATATAGAAGCCTCCCACGTTTCAGCCGGTAAGGACCTGGCGGTTAGCGGAAAGAACGTGACTATCACCAGTAAGGATAATGAATACACCAATAAAGAAGAACATGAGTACAAGAGAAGCGGGCTCAGTGTATCCCTGGGAGGCAGCTTTGTCAGCGGTGTGAACAGCGTGATTCAGCCTCTGCAGAAATCTGGTGAGGTTCAGGATGGAAGACTGAAGAACCTCTATATGGCTGATGCCGGTATGAATGGGCGTACCGCTATTCGCAACTTTGACAGTGCAGGCAAAATCAAAGCAGGTCTGGCAGTGGATGTAGGGTTCAGCTCTGTATCCTCTACATCCAAAGCCTCTTCCTATGAGACACAGGCACAGTCATCTACCCTTACGGCCAAAGAAAAGGCAGATATCCGGAGCGGAGAAAATCTGTCCATCCACGGCTCCACAATCCAGGGCAAAGATGTGGACCTGGAAGCGGAGAAAGATATCCGGCTGACTGCTGCCGAAAACCGAAGTGAAATGGATATTCATGAAAAGAC
Organism: uncultured Dialister sp.; assembly: GCF_937959425.1. Lineage (GTDB taxonomy): Bacteria > Bacillota > Negativicutes > Veillonellales > Dialisteraceae > Dialister. The sequence continues at coordinate 31,353 of NZ_CALGPS010000119.1, read as the reverse complement.
AAAGAACGGCGGTATTTCCACCTCCTGGGGCATCGGCGGCCTTTCAGGAGTCAAGGTTTATGGACAATCCTCCAAAGGCATGGAAAATGCAGCATCTCTGACTCATACCGCAAGCGAAGTTTCTGCAGAAAATACCCTCCATGTATCCGGTGGCAATGACACAATCATGACAGGAAGCCGCATGGAAGGTGGTAAAGTAGTGCTTGCAACCGGTGGCAGTCTCCGTATAGAAAGTTTGCAGGACACCGAAAGTTATAAGAGCAGAAGTAATGTGAAAGGCGGGGCTCTGGCAAGCGATGTATTCAAAGACAGCGCAGGCCATAAAAAGCTGGACAAACCCTACCTCTCTGCAGAAACGGCCAGAGGCTATACGGATTCTGACTATGCATCTGTCAAAGAACAGGCTGGAATCTATGCAGGTCAGGAAGGTTATGATATTTCCGTCAAAGACAATACTCACCTTAAAGGTGCTGTCATAGACAGCAAAGGCAGCGTGGATAAGAATACACTCCGCACCGGGACTTTAAGCTGGGAAGATATAGAGAACAAGGCTGATTACACATCCGGCGGCAGTGGCATTTCCTATACGGCCAAACTGGGCGGCAATGTAAACAAAGACATCCCATCTTCTAAAGAAAACAGCCGGTACGATAAAGAACCGGGTATGAATACCCATAACGAAAGCGATAAAGTCATCGGAACTTTCGATGGAAACCGCATTCCTCTCAATGAAAGAGGTCTTTTAGGTGTGCCGTCAGCAGCGACCAAAGGAAAAGCTGATTCTACTACCAAAGCAGCCATGGCACCGGGGAAAATCGTTATTACCGATACAAAGAACCAGAAACAGGATGTCACCGGACTGGATAGAAATATCAGGGACAGCCTGAACAAGCTGAAAACCATCTTTGACAAGACAAAGGCAGAAGAGCGGAAACAGCTGGTAGAAGAAATGAGCATCGTAGGCAATGAAGCCATTCACGAACTGGCTGCAAGAAACGGCTGGGGTGAAGGTTCTATAGAAAAGACCGCCCTCCATGGCCTTCTTGGCGCCATGACCAGCAAAGCGGCTGGAAGCAGTGCCCTTGCCGGCATCCTTTCCGGCGGTGTGCAGGAATACGCCATGGGATACCTGCATGACCATATGCCAAAAGGCTGGGCAGCAAACCATCCCGATGAAGCACAGATGATTGCAGCCGGATTAGGCATGATTGTGGGAAGCATCTCCAATGATAAGAAGATAGGTGGATATATCGCCCAGATGGGAGCTAAGTGGAATTTGGAACTTAATGAGCATGCGAAAGATAAAAGACAAGAGGCTTGGAGAAAACAGAAAGAACTTTATATAGAAACTTATCAAGAGGTAAAACAATCAATAGATCCTTTGGTGTATTCGCCTGATGATATTAGTAATGATGAAGTTATTTTAAAAGAAAGATATGAGCAGGCATGTCAGTATGGGGAATTGCCTATTGCTACAAGCCTTTTGGGATATTACCTTGATGGAGATGACCATAGACATGGTATTACTAACATTGAATATAAAGATGGATTACGAATAGTTGAATTTGGAGAAGCCTCATCAATAAATAAGGCTTTAAAATATAATGAAAATATGAATTTATGCATTATAGCAAATACGATTCGCAATGCATATAGAGATGGGAACATCACTATTCCTACATATGTGGACAGTTATTACTTTTATAGTAAAGGATTGGATACTACATTGGGGTTAGGTAGTGCAACGGCAATTGCATCTGTTAAAATCACTGATAGTGAAGTTCAGGCCAAAATAACGATAACGGATTATTATGATTTTGGTCGAAAAGAAGCTGTATTAGGTGATTTCTTAAAGGCGGCTTATGAATTACAACAGTCCGGGGCAAAAGAAACATTCGCTTATAAAACTACTTATGATGTTTCATACTCAATTGAAAATTTAAATGATTATATGCAGGGATTTGGTGGCTGAGAAAGTTATGTACTGGGGATATTTAATGCTTTAAAAATGGGCATAAATCAAAGCTAATAATGAAAATATACATATCCATAAGGGAGAAAGGAGCAAAGCAATTGATTTGGAGGCTCTTGTTTTCGTGTATCCTGACAGTGATTCTTGTCTTTCTTAATGTTAATTCTTTTAAATTAGATAAGACCGAATACTATGGCGATTTTAGATATAAATTAATTTCCAATATGGTGTTAATTGACAATTTGACCGATGTTGTTATTGAGGCCCACTGCTTTTCTTTATATTTTGATTATCCTTATATATATACATATGGTATTACCGGATATGCTAAAACAGGCGTGCTGCCAGTTTTTACCTCGAATGAGAAAATTATCAATCAATCATATTACGATACGCTTACAAATGAGAAGTTTAGCTATATTGTTAGTAGTTTGAATGAAATAACCGGGTCATATGTTAGTAAAATAAAAGTATATAATGATTTTATCAATGCCACTAATAAGGATATATGCATATATAAAATGCTTAAGGCCGAAGGGGAAACAAAGAAAGAGGCGTTCGTTCGCAGGCAGACGGATGAAAAGGAACCACTGAAAAAGATGTATGAGGTTCGAATAAGCGGATTAAATCAATTAAATCAATTGCTTTCAGATTCTTAAAACTAGTGATATGTGATAATATTATCATTGGTAGTTTTAGGGAAGCGCTGATTCAATCACTGTCTGCTTTTATTCTTGGATTTTTATGCAATGCAAGGAATGGGACGACGCGAATAGCGAGCTATTTAAGGAGTTCCATGACGAAGCAGTGCATAAAAATTCTTATAAAAGCGGACTTTATGAATTAATCGGTGCTTCCCTAGATATAGTGATGGGGCGGGGAGTGTATCAGGAATCCGGTACAATGGAAGCACATTCAGGTTTTCCTAAGAAAGATGCCCCATTCAGTCCCTTGAAAACAGGTCTCTGGTATACACTTTTTCCTTCACCGGAAGCAGATCTTCGCTTACCCGGTTGGCCAGGATGATGTCCGATGTCTTCCGGAAACCGTCCTGGTCATGGGTGACAGGCACGCCTTCAAAGGTATCCTTGTCCAGGGTGGGTTCATAAATGATAAGGTCGATTCCCTTTTCCTTCAGCCTATCGATGATACCCTGGATGGCGGAGGAGCGGAAGTTGTCGCTGCCGCTCTTCATGGTGAGGCGGTATACACCCACCAGTCTGGGGGAGAGGGAGGCGATGTGGTCCGCAATGTACTGTTTCCTTGTTTCATTGGCTTCCACCACCGCACGGATCATGGTTTCCGGCACATCCTTGTAATTGGCCAGAAGCTGCTTGGTGTCCTTGGGCAGGCAGTAGCCGCCGTAGCCGAAGGAGGGGTTGTTGTAGAAATCGCCGATGCGGGGGTCATAGCCCATGCCCTTGATAATATCGGCGGTATGCAGTCCTTTTTCTTCGGCGTAGGTGTCGATTTCATTGAAATAGGCCACGCGGATGGCCAGGAAGGTATTGGAGAAGAGCTTGATGGATTCCGCTTCCGACGAGCCTGTAATGAGCACGGGAATATTTTCCTTAATGGCTCCTTCCTGCATGAGGGAAGCAAAGAGCCGGGCCTTTGGGAGGAGGGCTTCCTTCCCTTTGGGAATGCCTACGATAATGCGGGAGGGATAGAGATTGTCGTAAAGGGCCTTCCCTTCCCGAAGAAATTCCGGCGCAAAGAGGATGGAAAGCTCGGGATACCGGGCGGAAATTTTCTTGGTGTAGCCGATGGGGATGGTGGATTTGATAATCACCACCGCTTTGGAACCTGCCTGGCGGATCTGGGTAAGAATGGACTCCACCGCCCTGGTGTCAAAGCGGCCGGTTACGTCGTCGTAATTGGTGGGAGCGGCAATAATGATAAGCTCCGCATTCCGATAAGCACTGTCCCCGTCCAGGGTGGCTGTGAGGGAAAGCTCCCTGTTTTTCAGATAGTCTTCAATATAGGCATCGGCAATGGGAGACTCCTTCCTGTTCACCATGTCCACCTTTTCAGGGATTACGTCCACCGCAGTCACATCATGGTGCTGGGCAAGGAGAATGGCATTGGAAAGACCTACGTAGCCGGTACCGGCAATGGCTATTTTCATAAATAATTCCTCGCTTCTTTATAATGATAGTCTTTATCCTATTATACTCTTTCTGGCGGAACGTGGGAACAGCGGCGTGACAGGGGACAGGAAACTGTGGATGAAAAGTTTCCTGTTGAGCGTGGGGACAGTCGTGGTTCATTGGGGCAGGAAACTATTCACGAAAGGTTTCCTATTGAGCGGGGAGGCGATGGCGGTTCATGGAGACAGGAAACGATACGCGAAGGGTTTCCTATTGAGCGTGGGGACGATGGCGTGTTCATGGAGACAGGAAACTATTGGCGAAAAGTTTCCTATTGAGCGGGGGGACGATGGCGTGTTCATGGAGACAGGAAACTATTGGAGAAAAGTTTCCTGTTGAGCGTGGGAACAGTGGTGGGTCATAGAGACAGGAAACTATTTGCGAAAGGTTTCCCATTGAGCGTGGGGACAGTCGTGAGTCACCGCGACAGGAAACTATATGCGAAAAGTTTCCTATTGAGCGTGGGAACAGTGGTGGGTCACCGTGACAGGAAACTATATGCGAAGGGTTTCCTGTTGAACGTGGGGACAGTGGTGGGTCACCGCGACAGGAAACTATATGCGAAGGGTTTCCTATTGAGTGTGGGAATAGTGGTGATTCATAGAGACAGGAAACTATACGCGAAAGGTTTCCTACTGAGCGGGGGGACAATGTGGGTCATAGAGATAGGAAACTATTGGCGAAAAGTTTCCTGTTGAGCGTGGGGACGGTAGTGAGTCACCGCGACAGGAAACTATATGCGAAGGGTTTCCCATTGAGCGTGGGGACGATGTGGTTCATCTCGACAGGAAACTATATGCGAAAAGTTTCCCATTGAGCGTGGGAACGATGGCGGTTCATGGAGACAGGAAACTATTGGCAAAAAGTTTCCCATTGAGCGTGGGGACGGTAGTGAGTCACCGCGACAGGAAACTCTTAGCGAAAGGTTTCCTGCTGAGCGTAGAGACAATGCGGTTCATAGAAACGCCCCTCCTTCCTTTTCTCTCTCCTTTGTGATACTATATTGATAGAAATCGAATTACAAGGAGGCATTTCCATGACACTTGAAATTGGTAAAAAGGCGCCGGATTTTACCCTGCCCTCTGATAGCGGGAAGGATATTTCCCTTCATGATTATGAAGGACAGAAAGTGATTCTTTATTTTTACCCCAAGGATAATACGTCAGGCTGCACCCTGGAAGCCAAGGCTTTCCGTGACCACCTGGCGGATTTCAAAGCCCTGGGCTATGCTGTCATCGGTGTGAGCCGGGACTCTGTGAAGAAGCACTGCAATTTCCGTGATAAAAATGAGCTGAATTTCCCTCTTCTTTCCGATGGAGAAGAAAAAGTGGTGAACCTTTACGGCGTGCTGAAGGAAAAGAGCATGTACGGCCGGAAATACATGGGCATTGAGCGTTCCACCTTCATCATCGATGAGGAAGGAAATCTGGTCAAAGAATACAGAAAAGTCAAGGCCTCTTCCCATGTGGAGGATCTGCTGAAGGAATTGGGGAAATAAGGAAAGAGCTGTGAAAAAATGTAAATCATTTTTTCACAGCCCCTTTTATTTTGTCTTTATGAATAAGCCGGCCCTTTCCGCCGACCGGTATTTACCGGCTATGGTTTCCTCTGTGCCACGTACCAAGATTCTTCGCTTTGCTCAGTATGACCATGAAGGCGGGAAGGGCAATCCCGTAACGCTGACTTTATAATTATTGCCCGCAGGGCAAGCCACAACCCTCTGAACCGGCCCTCTCTTCCCGGACCCTTCGTTCCAGCCCCCTTTGGTGCCTGCGGCACCACCTTCACCCATAGGGAAGCGTGTCACTGGATTCTCAGTCGCCCAAGGGCTCCCTACGAATCCAGTTCCCTTGCCCCCCCGCTGAAGCGGGGGGGACAATAAGGGAGGGGGAACCCTCTGAACCCGGGGCCGCGAAGCGGCCCCCCTTATATTTCTTCCAGCGCTTCCATACCCATGACAAGGGCGGCGTTTCGGCTTTCGCGGCCCCAGCGGCGCTGGTCGTGGGCAAGGGATGCCAGGGTGTCGGCGGTGAACATGATTTCTGCGAATTCCTTTTTCCGGAAGCGGGCGCAGGCGGCGAGGGCGCTGGCTTCCATATCCACCAGGGCGCAGCCTTCTTCCCGGCGGCGCCGGATTTTTTCTTCCGTTTCCCTGAAGAAGCCGTCGCTGGTCCAGGTGGCGGCGGGGCGGAAGGGGAGGCCTTTCTTTTTGAAATAGTCCTTCAGATGGAGAAGGGGCGCCTTGTCCATTTCGATGAACCGGGAGGGAGGCAGGTAGTGGAAGGAGGTGCCTTCGTCCCGAAGGGCCTTCTCAATGGGGAAGAAGCAGTTTTCCGGAATGTCTGTGAGGGAGCCGCAGCAGCCGATGGCGAGCACCTTTTCTGCGCCGTAGGCGAAGAGCCTTTCTTCGATGAGGACGGCGGAGGAGGCGCCGGCAGGGGCCTGCACCAGAAGAAGGGGCTCTTTCCCGGGGATTTCATAGAGGGGAAAGGGCTTGGTGAGGGAGAGGAAGGAGCCAATGACTTTTCCTTTCCTGCTTTCCGCAAAGGCGGCAATCCTCTTTTCACCCAGAAAGGCCATGAGGCAGCGGCGGGGAAGGCGGAGGGGAAGGCCTTCGAAGTCTGGCGCAATGAGCCCTTCTTCCCTGCTGTATTCGGTAAGCGGCAGATCTGACAGTTTCATGGTAATCTCCTTTCATGAAATATCTATCCTCATTATAAGGAAGGCGGGAGCGAATGCAAAGGGCTTGTGTACGCTCCCTGCCAATGGTATGATACAGGAAGAAAAGTACATATCTGCAGGGCGGCGGTTGGAGGAACCGGCGCCTTTTTGATTTGATGGGGGCGGTACTATGAAATACATTGATTTCCACTGCGATACCATAACGGAGCTCCATGATCATCCGGAGAAGGGAAGTCTTCTGAAGAATTCCCTTTATGTGGATTTGGAGAAATTGAAAAAAGGGGGCTGCTTCATCCAGGACTTTGCCCTCTGGGTGGACAAGAAGGAAACGCCGGATGTGTGGAAACGGTATGAGGATCTGCTGGGCACCTTCCGCAGAGAAATGGAAACCTGGCACCGTCTCATCTGCCCCATCCGCTGCCGGGAGGATCTGCGGGAAGCGGAGGAAGAGGGAAAGATAGGGGCCCTGCTTTCGGTGGAAGGCGGGGAAGCGGCAGGGGGCAGCGTGGAAAAACTGGAGCGCATGTACAAAGACGGCGTGCGGCTTATGACTCTCACCTGGAACTATCCCAATGAAATCGGGTTTCCCAATGGCATGGAAGGGGGCATTACGAAAAAGGGCTGGGAAATCATTAAGGCCATGGAAAGCCTTCATATGATTGTGGATACCAGCCATCTGAATGATGAGGGCACCAGGGAGGTTCTCATGACCTGCCATGTGGCGCCTATGGCGTCCCATTCCGATGCCCGGGCCGTCACCGGCCACAGAAGAAACCTCCCCGATGACCTTATCCGTCTCTTCGGTGAAAAGGGCGGCCTTATCGGCCTGAACTTTGCCAACCATTTTACGGGCACCGAAGACGTAACCACCCTGGACAATATCGTCCGTCACGCCCGCCATATCCGGGATGTGGGCGGCATTGACGTACTGGCTCTGGGCAGCGATTTCGACGGTATCGAGCCGAAACTGGAGCTGAAGGACGCTTCTGAAATGGGCCGCCTGGCGGAGGCTTTGAAGAAGGGCGGCTTTAAGGAAGAGGAAATCGAGAAGATTTTCTGGTGGAACGGCGAAAGGTATCTGGAGGATGTGCTGAGATAGATGATAGATGATAGAAGATAGATGGAAGATAAAATTTTCTATTTACAATCTCATACTTATTCGCTATACTTATGTATATTGATAAAGAGACAACGGAGCCCTTTTTACCACAAGGTAAGAAGGGCTTTTGCGTCTTTATGGCAAAGAGGCTGCATTCATCTTCGATGACTGCGGCCTTTTTTCGTAAGGAAGCGCTGATTCACTCATTGTCTGCTTTTATTCTTGAATTTTTAGGCAATGCAAGGAATGGGATGACGCAAATAGCGAGCTATTTAAGGAGTCCCATGACGCGGCAGTGCATAAAAATTTTTATGAAAGCAGACTCTATGAGCGGATCGGTGCTTCCGAAGGGGGAGAGATTATGAAAAAACTTCTGAAAGCTGTAATTACCGGTTCCCTGCTGGGACTGACCGTTCTTGGTTTTGCCGGCTGCGGCGGCGGACAGTCGGGAAGCGCTTCCGGCGGCGGGTCCGTACCGAAGGACACCATTGTGGTAGGCATGGCGGTGGATCCGGAAACCCTGGACCCTGCAGTCACCATGGATAACAAGGGCTGGCAGATTACCTATCCCGCTTATGAAAGGCTTGTGAAATACAAGGTAGTGGACGGCAAGGCCACTACGGAAGTGGAGCCTTCCCTGGCCAAGTCCTGGACTGTCAGCGATGACGGCCTCACCTGGACCTTTACCCTGAATGAGGGGCATAAGTTTGCCGACGGCTCTCCGGTGGATGCCAAGGCGGTGAAGTTCTCCATTGAACGTGTACAGAAAATGAAGAAAGGGCCCTCCGACTATTTCAAGGTGGTAAAATCCATCGAAGCTCCCGATGATAAGACCGTCGTCTTCCAGCTGGCCAAGCCTTTTGCTCCTTTCCTCTACACCCTGGCTGTGAACGGTTCCTCCATTGTGAATCCGAAGGTTATGGACCAGGCCAAGGACAACGACATGGGTTCTTCCTACCTGGCTACCCACACCATGGGTTCCGGTGCCTATGAAATTACTTCCTACACCCCCAGCCAGTCCATCAAGCTGGATGTGCAGAAGAATTACTCCGGCAAAGCGCCGGCCATCAAACATATCCTCTTCAACAGCATCAAGGATCCTTCCGCCCAGCGTCTGCAGCTGGAGAAGGGGGATATTGATATTGCGGAAGGCATCCCCATGGACCAGATCGACCAGCTGAAGGATAACAAGGCCATCCATATTTATGAAGATCCGTCCCTCCTCTGCTCCATTGTATACCTGAACAACCAGAAACTCCCCACCAGCAACAAGGTATTCCGCCAGGCTCTCTCCTATGCCATTGATTACAATGCCATCATCGATGGCGCTGTGAAGGGCCGGGGCCAGCAGCTCACCAGTGCTGTGCCGGAAGGCATGTGGGGTAAGGATGAATCCATCAAGGGCTATTCCTATAATCTGGACAAGGCAAAGGAACTTCTGGCCAAATCCGGAGAGAACGTGACGGAAATCAACCTGCTCTACTCCGGCCATGCAGCCTTTGACGAAGCGGAAGCCTTAATCATCCAGAATAACCTGCAGCAGCTGGGTATCAAAGTGAACCTGGAAAAAGTGGCCTGGGCCACCTTCCGCCAGAGAGCGGACAAGGGCGATTTCCAGATGGCCCTGGGCACCTGGAGCCCGGACTATAGCGATCCCCAGTTCTTCCTTTCCTACTGGCTTGACTCCTCCTACTGGGGCCTGCCAGGCAACCGCTCCTTCTATAAGAATGATGAAGTGGATGCCCTCCTCCGTGAGGCTGAGGTAATGACCGACAAAGACGGCAGAACGGAAATCTACAAGAAGGTGCAGCACATGGCCTTTGATGACGCCCCCTACCTCTTCCTCTTCCAGACCAAGGTGCTCACCCCCATGAGAGCCAATATCAAGGGCTTCGCCTATAACCCCATGCTGGACAGCATGTACGATTTCGAACACCTTTCCAAGGAATAATTTCTGAATGAATCAGTGCTTCCCTAGAAAAAGGACTTTCCCGCAAAGCCCTTTTTCTAGTGGATAAGATAGTGGGACAGTTTTCCGGTTCCCGTGCGTTATCGCCGGCTGCCTGCCAGCCGCTGCGTGACCGCTTCGCAGTCACCGCCTTTCTCCACGGGAAGCGGGGACACTATGAGTGCTGGGTAATGGCGTCACATGGTTCTGCAGGAAAACATAGAGAGGCATATTCTGCCCCCTGAATAGGGGTGGCAAGGGAACTGGATTCGTAGGGAGCCGTAAGGCGACTGAGAATCCAGTGACACGCTTCCCTTTGGGTAAGTCCCGCGAAGCGGGATAGGGGGTGGCCGCCTGTAGGCGGCCAATCGCAGTAATGCTGCTCCTGCTTATGAATCCAAGGCATCAGGCCAAGCTCAGGGAAGCACTGATTAATTCACAGAGTCTGCTTTCATAAGAATTTTTATGCACTGCTTCGTCATGGGACTCCTTAAATAGCTTGCTATTCTCGTCATCCCATTCCTCGCATTGCATGAAAATTCAAGAATGAGAGCAGACAATGATTTAATCAGCGCTTCCTTAGCTGGTAGCCGGAAGTTGATTGCGTTTGCCTTTGCTTCCAGCCTCCTTCCCTCCGACTGGGATTCTTTAGTGAGTTGGTGGAATAGTGGACTAGTAAGAGTCATCAGCAATTCTTACCGAGATTCTTCGCTGGCGCACAGAATGACGATGAGGGCGGGAAGGTTAGTACATAACGCTGACTTTATATTCATTGCCCGAAGGGCAATCCACAACCCTCGGCGCCGCAGGCGCCGTCAAACCTGAGAACCCTCCGGCCAAAGGCCGGTCAAACTTAAGGACCCTTTTACACAACCTGCGGCGAAGCCGCGCCCCTTTTCATACTGCGGCGTAGCCGCCACCACAACCTTCAGCCCGCAGGGCTGTCAGACTTAAGAACCCTTGGGCCGACAGGCCCATCAAACTTGAGAACCTTCAGTCATATCATACAAGGAGGGCTTATGATTTCATGGAGATTTATATTTCAAAAACTGATACATCTCGTCCTTGTGTTTATCGGCGTTTCCATTGTCACTTTCTGCATATCCCATGTCATTCCCGGTGACCCGGCCCGCATGCTGGTGGGGCCTCACGCGTCGCCGGAGACGCTGGAGGCGGCGCGCCAGTCCCTGGGGCTGGATAAACCGGTGCTCACCCAGTACGCCATGTACATGGAGGGTCTGGCTCATGGGGACATGGGCGTTTCCATCCGCACCCAGATGCCGGTGTCCGGCGAATTGGCCCGCTATTTCCCTGCCACCCTGGAACTGACCCTGGCGGCCATGGTGATTGCAGTGGTCTTTGGTATCTTTCTGGGGGTCCTCTCGGCGGTGCACCGGGACAGCTGGATAGACCACGTGAGCCGGGTGATTTCCATGGTAGGCGTGTCCATTCCTCTTTTCTGGTCCGGCGTGGTATGCCTCATCCTCTTTTATAAAGTGATTCCCATTTTCCCCGCCTCCGGCAGGCTGGACACCTTCCTTACACCGCCGCCGCAGGTGACAGGGCTTTATGTGATTGACGGACTTATTGCAGGAAATATGGATGTGGTGATTTCCGCCATCCATCATCTGCTGCTCCCCGCCCTCTGCCTGGCCTACGCCCAGCTGGCCATCATTGCCCGGCAGGTGAGGAGCGGCATGGTGGACGTGCTGGAACAGGACTATATCCGCACCGCCAAAGCCTGCGGCATTCCGCGGCGCCGCATCATTTACCGCTATGCCTTGAAAAATGCATTGATTCCGACGGTCACCATCACCGGCCTCACCATCGGCGAGCTTCTGGGTGGCGCCGTCATTACGGAAACCATCTTCGGCTGGCCGGGCATGGGAAAATATGTGATGGATTCCATTGCCTATCTGGATTTCCCTGCCATTATGGGCTTTACCCTGGTGGTGTCCGTGGGCTATGTGGTGATTAATATGGTGGTGGATATGATTTACAATATCCTGAATCCACAGATCAGCGGAGGTGATGAGAAATGACCGATGTGAAGGCGGAGGAAATCCTAGAGGAGCGGGAAAGCTTTTTCCACAAATCCCTGGATATCCTTTTGAAAAACAAACTCACCCTGGCTGGTATGGTGATTGTGCTCCTCATCATCCTCCTGGGCATTCTGGCACCCCTCATCAGCCCCTGGGACCCGAATCTTATGAATGTGTCAGGACGGCTGCAGGCGCCATCGCTGCACCATTTCTTCGGCACCGATGAAATGGGACGGGACATTTTCTCCCGCATTCTCTACGGCGCCCGGATTTCCATTACCGTAGGTCTTTCTATCGTCATCATTGCCGCTGTCATTGGCGTGGCCATCGGCAGTTTCTCCGGCTTCTGCGGCGGAAGGGTGGACCGTATCATCATGGCTTTGACGGACATGATTCTTTCCTTCCCCTCCATGGTGCTGGCCCTGGCTCTCACGGCGGCCCTGGGGGTGGGCCTTTTCAATACCATGCTGGCGGTGTGCATCGTCAGGATTCCTCTCTACGTCCGCCTCATGCGGGGGCAGGTGCTGTCCCTGAAGGAGGAGCCCTATGTGAAGGCGTCAAAAACCTTCGGTGCCTCTCCCTTCTGGATCGTGCTCCACCACATTGTGCCCAACTGCCTTTCACCCCTTATGGTGCAGATGACCCTGGGCATTGGCGACGCCATCCTTATTGCTTCCTCCATGAGCTTCATCGGCCTTGGCGCCCAGCCGCCTATGCCGGAATGGGGCGCCATGATTTCCACCGCCCGGGTCTATGCCATTGACCAGTGGTGGTACGCGGCTTTCCCCGGACTTTTCATCCTGGTAACGGTGATGGGCTTCAACCTTTTAGGCGATGGGCTCAGAGACATTCTTGACCCGAGAAGCGGAGAGTGATGACATGGAAAATGTACTTGAAATCGAACACCTGTCTTTATCCCTTCCGTCCAAGAAGGGTATGATTCCCATCCTCCATGATGTGAACCTGGAAGTGGGAGAGGGAAAAATCATGGGTCTGGTGGGTGAGTCGGGCAGCGGAAAATCCATGACCGCCTTTGCCGTTACCCGACTCCTCCCCGGCGGAGGCAAGGCGGAGCTGGACGGCTCCATCCGCCTCTGCGGACGGCAGCTTCTGGGGCTTGGCCGAAAAAGCATGGAAGAAGTGCGGGGAAGGGATGTGTCCATGATTTTCCAGGAGCCCATGACCTGCCTCAATCCGGTTTTTACCATCGGCACCCAGATGACCGACGTCATCAGAACCCATGAAAAAATTTCAAAGGAAGAAGCATTCAAGAAAGCTGTCTCCCTGCTGGAAGAGGTGCATATACGGAACGCGGAGGATGTGATTCACTGCTATCCCTACGAACTTTCCGGCGGCATGCGCCAGCGTGTCATGATAGCCATTGCCCTTTCCTGCCATCCCAAGCTTCTCATTGCCGACGAGCCCACCACCGCCCTGGACGTGACAGTGCAGGCCCAGATTCTTTACCTTATCAAAGAAGCCTGCCGGAACCTGAAGACCGCGGTGCTCTTCATTTCCCACGACCTGGGTGTGATTTCGGAAATCTGCGATTCTATTTCCGTCATGTACTCCGGCCACATCGTGGAGTCCGGCGACACTGCCTCTGTGCTTCAAGAACCCTGCCACCCCTACACCCGGGCCCTCATCGGGGCGCTGCCCAAATTCACCGGAGAGAATACCCATGAACGGCTTACTGCCATCCCCGGCATGGTGCCGGATCCATCAGAAAAAATGGCGGGCTGCCGCTTTGCACCCCGCTGCCCGAGGGCCACCGCCGCCTGCAGGGAAGGCCTGCCGTCGTCTGTGGAAATCGCAAAAGGCCATACCGTATACTGCTGCCATCCCGAGGAGGTGTGACATGGACATACTGGAAATCAAGAACGTAAGGAAGACTTTCCACACCCGGAGCTTCTGGGGAAAATCAAAGGAAGTACACGCCTTGAACGGCATTACCCTGTCCCTTGCCAAAGGGGAATCTCTTGGCATTGTAGGAGAGTCGGGCTGCGGGAAATCTACCCTGGCCAGCCTCATCATCCATCTGGCGGAGCCCACCGGCGGTGAAATCCTTCTTTACGGAAAAGATATTTCCCATGCAAAGGAAAAGGAGGTAAAGGAAATCCGGAAGAAAATACAGATCGTCTTCCAGGACCCCTACTCCTCCCTGTCGCCCCGCATGAAAATAGGGGATATTATCATGGAGCCTGCCCGGGTAATGGGTGAATTTTCCGAAGCCCACCGGAAGGAACGGGCGGAAATGCTCCTGGAAATGGTAGGCCTTCGGAAAAGCGTAATGGATCGCTATCCCCATGAATTTTCCGGCGGCCAGCGCCAGCGCATCTCCATCGCCCGGGCCCTTATGACCAATCCGGAAATCCTCATCCTGGACGAACCTACCTCCGCCCTGGACGTATCCGTGCAGGCCCAGGTGCTGAACATTCTCATGGACCTTCGGGAAAAACTCCACCTCACCTATCTCTTCATCTCCCACAACCTGGCAGTGGTGCGCTATATCTCCGACCGCACCGCCGTCATGCAGAAGGGGAGAATCGTGGAAATGGGGCCCTCCGATGAAATCCTCTGCCACCCCAGGGACCCCTACACCAAAGAACTCATCGCCGCCGTACCTATGATAGGCAAACCTTTCGCGGTGCCTGCAAGGATTACGGAGCTGGGGTGAGGCCGATGGTCGGCTGTCCGCTATCCGCTTGCTTGACTGAGCTACCCTGCAAGCGGTGACATATTGGTAAGTACCCATAGTCCCACCGCTTCAGCGAGGTGGCAAGCGAACACGATTCGTAGGGGAGCGTTAGCGACCTGAGAATCGTGTGAGACGCTTTCCCGTGGAGGAAGGTGGTGCCGTAGGCACCAAAGGGGGGAAAGCGGCCGTAGGCCGCTAATCATCGTAACGCGGTTCTTGCTTATGAATCTAATAGTATCGTGCCGGACAGACGGCAGCTGGCAGCCGGAAGCTGATTGCTTTCATCTCTGCATGACTCCACTCCTTCCCGCCGACAGGTGTTTAATACCGATTGCCTCAAATGTGCCTCGTACCAAGATTCTTCGCCTGCAGCTCAGTATTCTGACGATGAGGGCGGGAAGGCATTTCCGTAACGCTGACTTTATACTTCATTGCCGCCAACGGCGGCAATCCACAACCCTCGGGCCAAAGGCCCGTCAAACCTGAGAACCCTCCGGCCGTAAGGCCGGTCAATCTTAAGAACCTTTCCACACAACCTGTGGGCCCGAAGGGCCCGCCCCCTTTGGTGCCTGTCGGCACCACCTTCCCCCCGCAAGCGGGGTGACAATAAAATGGCGGCGGGCCGAATCCTCTGAACCATTTATAAGGAGGTGCCATCCATGACTATTGACTACGAAAAACTCTCCCATCTCATAGAGAAGATGATGACCTATTACGATATACCCGGCATGGCCCTTGGGGTCATCGAAAAGGGCCGGGTTCATATGGAAAGCTTCGGCGTAAGGGATAGGGCGGGCCATCCTTTCCTTACGGATACCATCAGCGGTATCGGTTCCTGCAGCAAATCCATGACCGCCCTGGCGGTGATGAAGCTTTCGGAGAAAGGGCTCCTTGATATGGACGCACCTATTTCTTCCTACATTCCCGGCTTTGCCCTCTGGGACAGGGAGGCGTCGGCTATGGTGACCATTCGGGATATGCTCTGCCACCGCACCGGCGTAGGCGGCCATGACGGCGCCTGGCCGGACAATTCCATTTCCCGGGTGGAGTTTCTGAAGCGGCTGAAATATCTGGAACCCAATGCGCCATTCCGCACCCTGGCCCAGTACAGTAATGTCATGTATGCGGCGGTGGGGGGCATTATGGAGGCGGTGACCGGGAAGAAGTGGGAAACCATTCTCCGGGAGGAAATTTTTGAGCCCCTTGGCATGGACCGCACCTTCTGCCTTATGGACGAGGCGGCGTCTGATGACAACTGTGCCATGCCCTTTTGGTGGGATCATGGCCTTCATGAAATTCCCCGCTGGAACATTGACCAGGCAGGGCCCTGCGGTTCTGTCATGAGTACGGCGGAGGACATGGTGAAATGGATTTCCCTTCATATACAAGGAGGGGAGAAGGATGGCAGCTACCTCCTTTCACCTTCTGATTTCCTTGAAATGCATAAGCCCCAGATGCTCATGGATTATCCCCATGTGAAGGGCGGAAGGAGCCTGGGATATGGTTTCGGCTGGCGGATTATGGAATACCACGGCGCTATTGTGCAGCAGCACACCGGAAAAATCGAAGGGTACAGCGCCTTCCAGTTCTATATTCCTTCCCTGTCATCGGGGGCGGTGTACCTGATGAATCTCCACGCGCCGGACAATCCTTTGATTTTCGCAGCCCAGGGCTTTCTTCTGGATGCCTTCCTGGGACGGGAGGAAGAGGACTGGTACGGCATGTATACGGAGGCAGGGAAATCCCGTGCGCCGGAGGACATGTATCACCATCTGGAGTTTGACTGCCTGCCGGAAAGCCGGGCAGAAGGGCCCCTCTCCCACAGCCTTTCGGACTACACCGGTGCCTATTGGAACCCCGGCTACGGCACTTTCTCTGTAACGGAAAAGGAGGGCAGGCTTTTCCTTCAGGAAAGGGAAGTGAAAGACCGGCCTATGACCCATCTCTACTACGACACCTTCCAGGTGGATGAGGTGAAGGAGGATACGGATTTATACCGTATACCCCTTACCTTCTACGCCGATGATACAGGCAGTATCGCCGGCTTCCATCTTCTCATGGAGCCGAAAGTGCATTCCATCTGCTTTGAAAAGGTAAAGATGATATAATAAAATTCCGCAGGGGCATCCTGCGGAATTTTAAGAGAAGGAAGAGTACACATGACAGAATATAAAATCAGACAGGGCACACCGGAAGATGCGGAAGCGCTGGCGGCAGTAGAGGCGGAATGTTTCCCGAAAGCTGAAGCCGCTACGGCAAAGGAAATCAGGGAGCGCCTTTCCGTGTATCCCAACCATTTCCTCCTTTTATACAGGGACGGGAAACTGGTGGGCTTCATCGACGGCATGACCACCGAAGAAAAGGATCTGCGGGATGAAATGTATGAGGATGCGTCCCTCCACAATGAAAAGGGAGCCTGGCAGATGATCTTCGGCTTGAACACCATTCCTGCCTTCCGCAGGCAGGGCTGCGCAGGACGGCTCATCGAAGCCTTTAAGAAACAGGCCCGGGCAGAAGGGAAAAAGGGCATCGTCCTTACATGCAAGGATAAACTGGTCCATTACTATGCAGGATTCGGCTTCGTCAATGAAGGCGTTTCCGGCTCCACCCATGGACATGTAGTATGGTACCAGATGAGGCTTACATTTTAAACAGACTGCTATAAAAAATATTTATAAGTTGCAGAAAGAAAAGCAGATACACACTGATAATACAGGGATTTTCCGGATTCCTCCTGCATAGACGGATATCCTTTCTTTCCGTGGGCAGATGATTTATAATAAATATATATAATTTTTACTATGGATTCTATCTCATATATGGGGGTTACATTTATGAAACACCGTATCATGGGAGGCCTGCTTCTATCCTTCTGCCTTCTGCCTGCTGTGGCAGGAGCTGTGGATGGAGGAAATGGAACGGTTCCGGCCCAAAGCGGCAGTACTATGCAGTTTTCCTCTGCCTTCTCCTCGGAAGGAGCAGCCCGGGAATCCGAATCCACCCTTTATTTCAATGATGGATTCGGACGGATGACAGAATTTCATATGACATCGGAAAACCATGTGATGACACTGACTATCCGTCAGAATATGAGAATTATGTGGAAAGGCAGCTGTCATGTGGACAGGGATGCCTTTTCCGTGGTCCGCAGGGAAGGGCAGGGCCATGTCTATTTCCTCATTACCCTGGGAGAACATACCTATCACGGAGAAATCAACAGGGATGACCGCTGGGATGTGCATGAGGTGAAGGATCCGTTTCAAGAAAGAATTTAATCCTTTTTTTGACGATGAACATGATTTTATTGTATAATGTATAAAACACTGAATGCGAGCTGAAATATCAGACTGTATACGATTTTAAACATTTTCCGCAAACCTGGTGAAAAGGCTTTGCAGGTGTCTTAGAGTAAGGTGAGAGTTATGAAAAGACAGATTCATTTAAAACCGGATGATCTAAAAGAAAGTGATAAACTGGGATTGACCTACAATCTGGGCCAGGCCCATAAAATGATGCTGCTTCGGCAGTCAGGCATTATGAAGAAATTCGGCCTGACCGCAAGGCAGTCCCTCATTATTGCCTATTTGTCTACCCATAAAAAAGAAGTGGTTACCCAGAAAACGCTGGAAGATCATCTGCACCTTACCAATCCCACCATTACGGTGATGGTGAAGTCCATGATTGAAAAGGGACTGATCCGCAAGGAAAGGATGCCCGATGATGCCAGGAAATACCGCCTCTTTATGACGGACAAGGCAAAACAGGTGGAACAGGCCAGCCGGGAAGCGTCCAAGGACCTGGACGAATCCTTCTACGAAGGGATTCCGGAAAGCGACATGCAGGTATTCCGCGGCGTACTCAGCCGTATCATGAAAAACCTGGACATGGGCTGATGATGAGCAGAATTTGACAAGCAAAAAGAACTGTGAGAGAAGGGCTCACAGTTCTTTTTTTATTGCGACAGCACCGGCGGGCTGCGCAGAAAGTATGATAGAAATACTTCACGGAGCTTTATTGTGCCCCCGCACAGCGGGGGAAAGGTGGTGCCGCAGGCACCAAAGGGGGAAAAGCCGACCTTGGGCGGCTAATCACTTTAATGCGATTCCTGCTGATGAATCTAAAGGTATAAGTCGGACTCAGCCGGCAGCCGGAAGCTAATTGCTTTAGCCTCTACATTTAGCGATCCTTCCCTGCCGACTGGTATTTAATGATAAATGAATCATTCACAGTGCGTACCGAGATTCTTCGCCTGCGGCTCAGAATGACTGCGTTCGGAGGGAATTTCCGTAACGCCTGCCGCCGACAGGCGGCATTAAAGCTCATCGCCGCCAAAGGCGGCGATACCACAATCCTCGGCCCTTTGGGCCGTCAAACCTGAGAACCTTCCGGCTGGAAGCCGGTCAATCCTAAGAACCTTTTCAGCTACAACCCTTCTACACAACCCGCCTGCGTCAGCAGGCCACAACCTGCGGCGTCAGCCGCGCCCCCCTTTTTATACTGCGGCGGAGCCGCCACCACAACCCTCAGCGTCCAAAGGACGCTGTCAAACCCAAGAACCCTCGCCCGCAAAGCGGGCGTCAAACTTTAGAACCTTTTGCACCCGGGCCGCAAAGCGGCCCTTTATTTCATCCTGATAATCCGATCTGCAAAGTCATGGAAGAGAGGGTCCATGACATTTCCTTCCATATTTTCCGGATGCCACTGCACGGCGCAGATGAGTTCATTGTCCTTGCTTTCCACTGCTTCGATGATACCGTCTCTGGAACGGGCAGCGGCTCTCAGGGAAGGTGCCAGTTTCTTGATGCCTTCCCTGTGACGGGAGTTCACGTAAAGGCCGTCGCCAAGGATGTCGTGGAGGTGGCTGTCCTTTTCGATTTCCACATAATGGGTGGCTATATTGCCCGGCGCCTTCTGCATGTGCTGGATAAAGGCCTTGGGATTCTGGGCCTGCATGTCCTGCCAGAGGGTGCCGCCCAGGGCTGCGTTCAGGATCTGCATGCCCCGGCAGATGCCCAGAATAGGCTTGTCTCTCTTCAGGCAGGCATGGATAAGGGCGATTTCAAAAAGGTCCCGCTTTTCATAGGTAGGCCCGATACACCACAAAGGCTCCTCTCCGTAGAAGCGGGGCGAAGGATTGGGGCCGCCGGGGAGGACCAGGGCGTCGAAGGTGTCTAGAAATTCCTCGGGATCCGCATAGTCGTCATAGGCGATGATAATGGGAAGAATGCCCGCCTTTCCCAGAGCATTCAGAAGCGGCCGGGGCGCATAGTCCGCCATCCTCTGGTTGATGGGCTTCATATCCGCCAAAAGCGTGTCCGCAGTTACCGCAGCAATAGGTTTATTCAAGATAAATTCCTCCTTTTGGGAAACAGGTTTTGATGATATACCCATCATATCATACATGGGGAAATGGTGGACTAGTGGACTGGTGGACTAGTGAGCTGGTGAGCCGGTGAGACAGTGGGACTGTGGAGTGATACGGCTGTCCGCGTTGTATATATGAAACCATGCTTAACGTCCATAGTGCCCCCGTTAGGGGGAAAAGGTGGTGGCGTAAGCCACCAAAGGGGGAGAGCCACCGAAGGCGGCTAATCATCGCAATGCCGTTCCTGCTTATGAATCCAGGGTATCAGGCCGGACCCAGCCGATTGCCGGTATTTATTGCCGATTGTCTCAAATGCACCGTGTACCAGGATTCTTCGCTTCGCTCGGAATGACCGGTGGGGCAGGGGCAAATCCGTAACGCTGATTTCATACTCATTGTCCATAAAGGGAAAAGACTCAGTACATTTTGCGCGTCGCTGGCGCTTCTACAAAATGTGTTCACTGTGCATCGCGAAGCGGCGATACCGGAACCCTCGGGCCTGAAAGGCCCGTCGCCCCTTTGAGTGGCAGCGAACACAACCCGCCGCCGTCAGGCGGCCACAACCTTCGGGGCAAAGCCCCGTAAACCTCCCTTTTTAACCCTCTGAACCCGGGCCGCAAAGCGGCCCTCTATATACTGCGGCGTCAGCCGCCACCACAACCCTCGGGCCGCAGGCCCGTCAAACTTAATAACCCTCCGGCCAAAGGCCGGTCAAACTTCAGAACCCTTCGCGCCCAAAGGGCGCGCACCCTCTTCTTTCACAAATACGGCCTATGTGATAAAATAACTTAGAAGTATTGTCTTTTTTAGGAGGTGTTACGTTGTTCGCCTATGCGTTCACGTTTCTGACGGCCCTGGTGGTCACCTTTGTACTGACGCCGGTGGTGAAGAACCTGGCTATCCGTATCGGCGCCGTGGACAAGCCTGACGCCCGGAAGGTGCATCACGGCCTCATTCCGCGGCTGGGGGGCCTGGCCATTTATGCGGGCTTCATGGTTTCCGCCATTGCCACCATCGGATTTACCTATGAAATGGTGGGCATCATGCTGGGGGCCACGTTCCTGATTATCGTAGGCATTGCAGATGATGTGGTGTCCCTGCCGCCGAAGGTGAAGCTTCTGGGACAGATTATTGCAGCTGCCATTCCGGTGGTGATTTTCAACATCAACATCGACTGGATTCATATTCCCCGGCTGGGTATCATCTATCTGCCGGAAATCATTTCCCTGCCTCTTACCATTTTCTGGATTATCGGATTTATTAATACGGTGAACCTCATCGACGGTCTGGACGGGCTGGCGGCGGGGATTGCCACCATCGCCTCCATTGCCATCGCCCTTCTGGCTTTCCAGATGGGACAGTGGACGGCGGCTGCTGCCATGGTGGCCATGACCGGTGCCTGCCTGGCATTCCTGCAGTATAATTTCAACCCTGCCAAGATTTTCATGGGGGATACGGGGTCCATGTTCCTGGGCTACATCATTGCTGCCGTTTCCGTTATGGGCTCCATGAAGACTGCGGCTGCTGCGGTGCTGGTGGTGCCGCTGGTGGCGCTGGCGGTGCCTATTACGGACACGTTCCTGGCCATCATCCGGCGCAAGAGCAGCGGCGTTCCCATCTTTTCGCCGGATAAGAACCATCTCCATCACCGCCTCCTGGCCAAGGGGCTCACCCAGAAGCAGGTGGTGCTCATTATGTATGCGCTCACCGCCTTTTTCTCCTGTGTGGCGCTGCTGGTGATTCATCTGCGTACGCTCATGGGCATTGCCATCGTGGTGATTGCGCTCATTCTTTTCATCCTCTGGGCCAGAAAGCTGGGAGTGATGAAGGAAATCGTTCCTTCTCCCTACCAGATGGAGCATAAGAAGGATAAAAAAGAAGAAAAGTGAATTTCATTTCTTTGAAATGTATTAAATAAAGAGGGTATAGTATGAAAGTAATGACCATTTTCGGCACCAGGCCGGAAGCCATCAAGATGGCCCCTGTTGTCAGGGAGCTTCTGAAGCACAAGGAAATCGAAACGAAGGTATGCCTCACGGCTCAGCACCGTGAAATGCTGGACCAGGTGGTGGATCTTTTCGACCTTCCTGTGGACTATGATCTGGACATCATGAAGAGCGGCCAGACGCTCTATGACATTACCGCCCGGGTGCTCCGGGGGCTGGAGGATGTGCTGAAGCGGGAAAAACCGGACTATGTACTGGTGCACGGCGATACCACCACCACCTTTACGGCGGCGCTGGCTGCCTTCTACCAGCAGATTAAAGTGGGCCACGTGGAGGCGGGCCTGCGGACGGGAAATCTTCTTTCCCCCTATCCGGAGGAGGCGAACCGCCAGCTCACCGGCGTTCTGGCCAATGTGAACTTTGCGCCTACGGAAACGGCAAGAGAAAATCTGCTCCGTGAAAACAAGAAGGACAGCTCCATTTTCGTAGTAGGAAATACGGTCATCGACGCCCTTCTGAATACGGTGAAGAAGGATTACCATTTCGAGGATCCGGAAATCGAAGCCATTGAGGAGCATAAACGGGTGATTCTTGTCACCACCCACCGCCGCGAAAATCTGGGGGACCCCATGCACCATGTATATCGGGCCCTGCGCCGTCTGGTGGAAGCGGTTCCGGATACGGAAGTGGTGTTCCCGGTTCATAGAAATCCTCTGGTACGGGAAGCGGTTTCCGAGGAACTGGAAGGGGTGCCGGGCATCCATCTGGTGGAACCCATGGAATACGAACCTTTCACAAACCTTATGGCCAGAAGCGCCATCGTCCTCACCGATTCCGGCGGAATCCAGGAAGAAGCGCCCAGCCTTGGCAAACCGGTGCTGGTGCTCCGTGACACCACAGAGCGTCCGGAAGCGGTGGAAGCCGGCACTGTCCGCCTGGTAGGCACCGATGAGGAGAAGGTTTTCGAAACAGCCTACAAACTTCTTACCGATGAAAAGGAATACAAATCCATGGCGGAAGCGGTGAATCCCTACGGCGACGGCCGCTCGGCAGAGCGCATTGTGGACGCGCTTTTGTGGATTGAAGGAATTAGTGACAAAAAACCTACTAAATTTATAGCCAAGTGACAATGGTTATGGTATACTGAGACAGTATAAATGCAATTTGTGTTTAACGTGCCCATTTTTGTAAATGCAAATCCGGCCTGTCCGGTAGGGTGGAGAGACATGGAAAAAAGGAAGGATTCGAAAAAAGCACCCGATGATTTTGATCCGCTGCACAGCATTGCAGTGGCGTCAGGCGCCGGCATCACCCTCCTCGTTTCCATCGGCATCGGCCTCTGGCTGGGGCTGAAATGTGATGAATACCTGGGGACTTCTCCCTTCGGCACCATCGTTTTCTCCATTGTAGGAGCCATGTCCGGCATGTATTCGGTGATTAAACAGATTCTGGGAAAGAAATAGCATGAAATTTGATCTTACATTTCCAACCTATGCAGCCCGCATGACCAGGTTTCTCCTTGTATTTCTCATTGTCGGCACAGGAATCCTCTTTGCGTGGAAGGGCTGGACCTACGGCGCTGCCTGGGCCCTGGGGACTCTTTTCCATATACTTTTCTATAAATTAATGGTGGTCAAGTTTAACCAGTGGGTTAAAGCTGAAAGGGAGCCGGAGTTTATTGGACAGCATCTATTCATATTCACTACAATGCGGTTCATTTTGGAAATACTTTGCGCCCTGGCGGTGATTTTCAGCCCGCTGGATATACTGGCCTTTTTAGGTGGCTTACTTACACTGCCCGTCGCGACTCTGGCAGAGCGCGTGGTCGGTTTAATTAAGGAATAGGGACTTTTTCTTGACATCCTTGTAAGAGAGAGGGGGTGAGATTATGCATCTGCACACAGGTACACACGTTGTAGAGCAGCTTTTCGGCATGTCTGTGAACATGGACACGATTTTTACCACATGGCTTACAGCCCTTATCGTTTTCATCCTTGTCTTTGCCGCTACCCGGGGCAAATCTTTGATTCCCGGCGGCTGGCAGAATATGGTGGAATGGCTTATTGAAGGTTTGTGCAATCAGTTTGACAGCAATCTGGGGCATAAATACCGTCAGGTAGTCAACATTCTTCTGACCTTTTTCCTGTTCATCTTTACAGCCAACCAGATCGGCCTTCTGCCTACGGAGCATCTGACTGCTTCACCAACCAATGACGTGAACACCACACTGGGTCTGGCTATTGCCAGTTCTCTGCTCCTTCACTTCTACTTCATTAAGAATAAAGGTGTTGGACATTGGCTGAAGCACTTTTTTGAACCGTTCCCGGTTTTCGTTCTGATGAACCTGATTGAAGAGATTGCAAGGCCGGTTACGCTGGCTATGCGTCTATTCGGCAACATCCTGGCCGGCGAAATCCTGCTGGAAATTCTGTATTTCCTCTGCCCGTGGTTCGTACCTATGATCTGGATTGCTTTCAGCTTGTTTGTCGGAGCAGTTCAGGCATACATTTTCACCACCCTGGCTTCCGTGTACATGAAGGAAAGCCTCTAATCTTCGGTGGAGCAGAGCGCCGCTCTTTAATAAACGGCACGGCACCGTCCGTCCAAACGGCTTGTCAATCTATCGGTACCGGCCGTCTCCGGAAATATTTAAGTGATTCTCAGGAGGAATTATTATTATGGATCAGACAATCGTCGCACAGTATTCTCTTATCGCAGCCGCTTTCATCGCTGGCCTGGCATCTATCGCAGCTGCCTTCTCCGACTCCAAAGCAGCTTCCCATGCACTGGAAGGCATGACCCGTCAGCCTGAAATGGCCGGCAAGCTCTTTACCAACATGCTGGTTGCCATCGGCCTTATCGAATCTATCCCGATTATTGCTATCGTTATCGCTCTGGTTCTCGTATTCGCTAACCCATTCCTTAAATAATATTATCCAATATTAACTTAAGGAGGGATCGAATTGGTAGAACTGAATGGTACACTGCTGATTCAGATCATCAACTTCGTTATTCTGTGTGCAATTCTTGGTCATTTCTGCTACAAACCGCTACTGAAAGTTCTTGATGAACGTAAGAACCGCATTAAGAATGATCTGGACTCCGCTGCCGCTTCCAAGGCAGACGCTGAAAAGCTGAAGGAATCCTATGAAGAACAGCTCCGCGATGCACAGGCTAAAGCCCAGGAAATCGTGGACAAGGCTGTAAAAGAAGCCAAAGTCCAGGCCGATGCCCAGATTAAAGAAGCTCATGCCGCTATTGAAAAGGAAAAGGAAAACGCAACCAAACAGATCGAGAGAGAACGCAAGGATGCTCTTGAAGAATTGAAATCTCAGGTTGCAGGCCTCTCCTGTGAAATTGCAGCTAAGATCATCAGCAAAAATATGACGCCGGAAGCTAACGACCGGCTGATTGCGGAAAGCATCGCCAAGCTGGGTGCCCGCAAAGCAGGTAAGTAATCATGGATAAGAACGTAATCCTTGCAAAAAAGTACGGACGTGCTATCTATGAGATCGCTGCTGAGCAGAACAGCTTGAAACAGACAGAAGAAGATCTGGTGCTGATTGCAGACGCTATCCGCAAAAATCAGAACCTCAAGGATTTTCTGAATCATCCTCTGCTTGCCAGGGATGTCAAGAAAGATACGTTAACAAAACTCTTTGCAGACAAGGTACAGCCGGTTGTCCTGCAATTCTGCTACGTGGTTATGGACAGAGACCGTTTCGATGTATTCCCCATGATGGTGGACTACTACGTAACCCAAGCCCATCAGGGCCTGGGCGTCGAAGAAGCAGTGGTAACATCTGCCCTTCCGCTCAGCAAGTCTCAGGCTGAAACGCTGAAGGAAAAACTTTCCGCCATGACCGGCAAAAAGATTCTCCTGAAGCAGAAAGTGGATGCAGCCCTGATCGGCGGATTCACCGTACAGGTGGGCGACCGCCTCATCGATGGCTCCGTGGCCAGATCCCTGCAGACACTGAAAGCGAAAATGATGCAATAATTGAGGTGACTTATAGGAAATGAAAATCAGTTCAGATGAAATCACATCTGTCATTAAAAAACAGATTGAAAACTACAAAGTAGACCTCAATGTCGATGAAGTTGGTACAGTCCTTGAAGTCGGCGACGGCATTGCCCATGTCTATGGCCTGCAGAACTGCATGGCCGGCGAACTCCTTGAACTGCCGAACGGCGTTTACGGAATGGCGCTGAACCTGGAAGAAAGCAACGTAGGTGCCGTACTTCTTGGTAAGTCCGAAACCATTAAGGAAGGGGACACTGTTAAAAGAACAGGCCACCTCATGCAGGTACCGGTAGGCGACGCAGTTATCGGCCGCGTTGTTAACGCACTGGGCCAGCCGATTGATGGCAAAGGCGAAATCAAAACCGACGAATTCCGCGACATTGAAATCAAAGCACCGGGCATTGCCGACAGACAGCCGGTTAATGTTCCTCTGCAGACAGGTCTTAAAGCTATCGACTCCATGGTTCCTATCGGAAGAGGCCAGCGTGAACTTATCATCGGCGACCGCGGCACCGGTAAGACAGCCATCGGCATTGATACCATTCTGAACCAGAAGGGTCAGAACGTCATTTGTATTTACGTATCCATCGGCCAGAAGAACTCCAACGTTGTTCGTGTATACGAAAAACTGAAGTCCGCAGGCGCCATGGATTACTCCATCATCGTCCATGCAGGCGCATCCGAAGGCTCCCCGATGCAGTACCTGGCACCGTACTCCGGTGTCTCCATCGCCGAACACTTCATGCACCAGGGCAAAGACGTCCTCATTATTTATGATGACCTCTCCAAGCACGCCGTAGCATACCGTGCCATGTCCCTGCTGCTCCGCCGTCCACCGGGACGTGAAGCATACCCTGGCGATGTATTCTATCTGCATTCCAGACTGCTGGAACGTGCAGCACGCCTCTCCAAAGACCTGGGCGGCGGCTCCATTACAGCACTCCCGATCATTGAAACCCTGGCAGGCGACGTAGGCGCCTACATTCCGACCAACGTTATTTCCATTACCGACGGCCAGATTTACCTGGAAACCGCACTCTTCTACTCCGGTATCCGTCCGGCAATCAACGTAGGCCTTTCCGTATCCCGTGTAGGCGGCTCCGCCCAGATCAAAGCCATGAAGCAGGTAGCCGGCACCCTCCGTCTGGACCTTGCCCAGTACAGAGAACTGGCAGCCTTCGCACAGTTCGGATCTGACCTGGATCCTGCCACCAAGGCACAGATCGACCGCGGCCAGAGAACCACCGAAGTCCTCAAACAGCCGCAGTATTCCCCGTACCCCGTCGAAGACCAGGTACAGGCCATCTACGTAGCAGTTAAAGGCTACCTCGATGACATCGGTGTAGATGAAGTCGTAGACTTCGAACACCAGATCCTTGCATTCCTCCACAGCAGCCATCCGGAAATCGGCGAAGACATCGTGAAGAACAAGAAACTGACCGATGAAAACGAAGAAAGACTGAAGGCCGCTATTGTTGAATTCAAAGAACGCTACAAAGCTAACAAAGCTGAAAAGTCTGACAAGGTAGAGGGGTGATCTGATTGGAAAGTACGCGTGATATAAAAGGGCGCATTAAATCTGTCACCAACATCCAGCAGATCACAAAAGCAATGAAGATGGTTGCCGCTGCCCGCCTGCGTAAAGCAGAAGAAAAGGCAAACGGCTCCCGTCCCTATGCTGAAAAAATCGGAGAGCTCCTGCGCCGTGCTTCTTCGGTAACACCCGGTTTTACCAGCCCCCTCCTTCGGGAAGGTGAAGTAAAGAAGGTCGGATATCTCGTCATCAGCGCAGATAAAGGCCTTGCCGGTGCTTATAACTCCAACGTTATGAAGCAGACCATGCACGAAATCTCCGGTAAGGATCGTTCTACCTATGCACTTTATGTGTGCGGCAAACAGGGTAAAAACTACCTTAAATTCCGCGGGTATGATCTTGACTCCTATCACTTCGGATTTTCAGATAAACCTCAGGCCCAGGACTCCATCGACGTAGCCAAGGAAATGGTTGACTACTTCGTAAAGGAAGAAGTGGATGAAGTTTATATCATTTACACCAGATTTATCACCGCTCTTCGCCAGCAGGTACAGGTAGAAAAACTTCTGCCCGTCCAGAACCCGGCAGATGCGGACAAGGAAGCAGAAGGACAGCTCCAGACAGAAGAACCCTATATGTTCCTCCCCGATGCAGCCTCCGTCCTTTCCAAACTGCTCCCTGAATATGTACAGGTCCAGGTTTACAACGCCATGCTCCAGTCTGCTGCTTCCGAACTGGGAAGCCGAATGGCTGCCATGTCCGCTGCTACCGACAACGCTACCGAAAGAATCGCCGACCTCAACCTTACGTACAACAAAGCACGCCAGGCCCAGGTTACCAACGAAATTTCCGAAATTGTCGGCGGTGCAGCTGCGCTGGAATAACCTATATCGATTAAGGAGGAATGCTTCTTCATGGCAAATGAACAGGAGATGCAGGTAGGTAAAGTCGTCCAGGTCATCGGCGCCGTAGTCGATATCGCCTTCGACGATGACAAAGAACTTCCTGCCATCTATAATGCAATCCATGTAAAAGACGACAAAGGCAGCGTTCCTGTAGATGTTATCTGTGAAACCATGCAGCACCTCGGCGACGGCGTAGTCCGCACCGTAGCCATGAGCTCCACAGATGGCATGGTACGTGGAATGAAAGCTGTCGACACCGGCCGTGCAATTGCAACCCCGGTAGGCGACGGCGTCCTTGGACGTATTTTCAACGTATTAGGCCAGACAGTAGATAAAGACCCCACACCGGTCAAAGCAAAAGACTACTGGCCCATTCACCGTCAGGCACCGGCCTTCAAAGACCAGTCCCCGGCAGCTGAAATTTTCGAAACCGGCATCAAAGTCGTAGACCTCATCTGCCCATACGCAAAAGGCGGTAAGGTAGGTCTGTTCGGCGGTGCAGGCGTAGGTAAAACAGTCCTCATTCAGGAACTGATTCACAACGTAGCATCCGAACACAACGGCTGCTCCGTATTCTGCGGCGTAGGCGAACGTACCCGTGAAGGCAACGACCTCTGGGGCGAAATGAAAGACTCCGGCGTATTGAACAAGGTAGCCCTTGTATACGGCCAGATGAACGAACCGCCGGGAGCCCGTATGAGAGTCGCTCTCACCGGCCTCACCATGGCAGAATACTTCCGTGATAAAGAACACCAGGACGTACTTCTCTTCGTAGATAATATTTTCCGTTTCGTACAGGCAGGCTCCGAAGTATCCGCCCTCTTGGGCCGTATGCCGTCTGCCGTAGGTTACCAGCCAACCCTGGCCACCGATATCGGCGAACTGCAGGAACGAATCACCTCTACCAAAGAAGGCTCCATTACATCCGTACAGGCAGTCTATGTACCGGCCGATGACCTCACCGACCCGGCTCCGGCAGGCGTATTCACCCATCTGGATGCTACCACCGTACTGAACCGTTCCATTGCAGAACTGGGTATCTATCCGGCCGTTGACCCCCTGGACTCCACTTCCCGTATCCTTGACCCGAACGTACTGGGCAAAGAACACTACGAAGTAGCCCGCGGCGTACAGGCTATCCTCCAGCGCTACAAAGAACTGCAGGATATCATCGCCATCCTCGGTATGGAAGAACTTTCCGACGACGACAAAGTCATCGTTGCCCGCGCAAGAAAGATCCAGAGATTCCTGTCTCAGCCATTCTTCGTAGCTGAACAGTTCACCGGTTCCCCGGGAAGATATGTACCGCTGAAAGAAACCATCAGAGGCTTCAAGGAAATCCTTGCAGGCGAACATGATGATATGCCGGAAGGTGCATTCTACATGGTGGGCACCATTGATGAAGCAATCGAAAAGGCTGAAAAGATGAAGAAAGGGGAATAAGCCATGGCTGATACCCTTACTAATCCTATGCACGTGGAAGTCATCAGTCCCGACGGCGCCATCTATAAAGATGACGGCGTAGACATGGTGGTTGCCCGTGCGGAAGATGGCGAATTCGCTGTCATGAAACGCCACCTTCCCCTTGCTGCCGCCCTTACCATGTGCGTAGTGCGCGTGAAAAAAGGCGACCAGGAGGAACGCATTGCTGTATTTGGCGGATTCCTTGAAACCAAAAACAGCAGAGTCAACGTCATTGCTCCGCTGGCCGAACTGGCAGAAAACATTGACGTAGCCCGTGCCCAGGCGGCTAAGAAACGCGCTGAAGAAAGACTGGCTCACCGCACCGAAGAAATCGATGTGGACCGCGCCAGACTGGCCCTCATGCGTGCCCTTGTCCGTCTCTCCGCAACAAAAAGTCTCTAATTCCTGAAAAAGAGCTGCTGAATGAAAATCCGGCAGCTCTTTTTTCATGCCCGAACCCTCCTTTTATGATAAGATGGAGAAAACAGAAAGGAGAAAAACCATGAAAAAAATCATCGCCATCCTCACTGCTTTCTTCCTCCTGCTTGCTGCAGCTCCTTCCCAGGCGGACTACACCGAATGGAAAGACAGCACCTATGACTTTTCAAAACATTCCTCTATCTACATGGGCGAAATGGACACCTCCGCCATCGATGACATAAGCCCTGCAGGAGAATGGAAACTGAAGGAAATACTTTACCGGAAACTTTCAAAGGTCAAAAGCCCGGCCCTTATCATTTCCAACCCCAAACCCCGGGGCTCACTGGAATCCACTGAAAAAACAGAAGACGCCATCATACAGAACAGGGACACCGCCATCCCCCAAAAAGCCATCGCCAGCGGCGCCGCCATCTACATCCAGCCCCGCCTCACCGCCTGGCAGGTAGACTCCTACCTGGTGCCCGCCCATACGGAATGGAGAGAAACCGAAGTCCGGGACGCCTGGCGGGATAAAGACGGAAACTGGCACGAATACTACCGTACCGTTACCTACCCCGAATACGTGCCCAACCACTGGGTACCCTATGCAGAAGTCACAGTCACCTTCGAATGGTACGACACCAAAACAGGAAACCTCATCGCCTCCAGCGAAGACAGCCGCACCAGAGGAGCCGAAAGCAGCCCCGAAAACCTATACGGAAGGATTATCGACCGGTTCATTAAGAACATGAAAAAGACAGTAGGGTAGAGGGACAGGGGCAGCTATCTCATAAGTGGCTCAATGCATTTGCTATTCTGCCCCCTGAATAGGGGGAAGTCCGGCGCAGCCGGATAGGGGGTGGCCGCGTGAGCGGCCAATTTAACAGCATGGCATCTGAAGAGATGAGTCATAAGTGTTTTTCTCATTTCGGCGGTTCCCCCTTTGGTGCCTGCGGCACCACCTTCCCCCCGCAGGCGGGGGGACAACAACCCGCTTTATACATAGCGCAACTTATGAGGAGAGGACAAGTATAGAGAGGCTTTATTCAGCCCCCTGAATAGCAATGCTATTGCGTTAAGAAGAATTCAGAAAGTACATGTCAT
>NZ_CALGPS010000118.1 GCF_937959425.1 uncultured Dialister sp. | reverse complement strand
TACTATCAAAAGTTGCTCTAAATAAAGCACGGGTTGTTGTGCCCCCGCTTGCGGGGGAAAGGTGGTGGCGCCAGCCACCAAAGGGGGAATGCATTTCCCACGCCCGTAAGGGCGGTTGTATGGTTTTATAATAATGGCGCCCCCTTATTTCCCAAAGGGCGCCCACCAAGGCCCCCGATCCTCGATCCCGATCCTCGATCCCGATCCTCGATCCCGATCCTCGATCCCGATCTTCGATCCCAGCCGCCATGCGGCTACGCGCCCACCACCTGCCGCCGCAGGCGGCCCCCGATCCCGATTCCAGTCCCGATCCCGCCGAAGGCGCCCCTTTCCACCACTGACGTGGCCCGCTTCCCCTGAGAAATCCAGCAGCCAGGAACTAGTAGCTTGTAGCTTGTAGCTAGTAGCTAGTAGCTTGTAGCTAGTAACTAGGGACCAGCCACTAGCCACTAGCCACTAGCCACTAAATTATCCCGATCCCGGTCCCGCCCCCAGCCGCTCCGCGGCTGCACGCCTTCAGGGCGCGCAAAAAAGCCCCGCTGCCTTTCGGCAGTGAGGCTTTTTTCTATCAAAGCGTCCCTATGGGATGTAGGCCCTGGTAGCATGGCCTATGATGGACAAATGGAGGTCGGTGAGAAGGGACATGCGGATGGGAAGGACTCTTCCCATTTCTTCGTAGATATCCACTTCCGATTCTTTGATTTTCTGCATAAGGATGGACAGTTTTTCTTCCATTTCCGTCCAAAGTTCCACCAGCTCTTCCGCTTTCTTCATATTTCTCTGAAGGGCAGCGGAGCAGACAGCAGTGGAAGCGGCAGGGGCCGTTTTTCGTCCCAGGAGGAAGAAGGCCGCTTTGGCGAAGGAGAAGACCGGTTTGCCGTCCAGTTTTCTTTCTACATAGAGGAGACGGAGAACCATGAGGAAAGCGGAGCAGCCTACGCCGAAGTCAAGGCCCAGCCAGAAGGAATCGGCACCCAGGCCGGTATGGCTGTCCAGGAAGAGGCTCATGGGAAAGCAGCCGCCCCAGTAGGCAAGGACCATGAGGATGAAGGAAATACGGGTATCCTTGAGGCCCCGGAGAATGCCCTGGATGGGGGTGGAAATGGCGTCGAAAATCTGCCAGCCGGCACTGTAGATGAGGAACTGTCCTGCAATGAGGGCTACTGCTGCATCGTCGGTATAGACGGAGCCGATGGAGCTCCGGAAGAGGACGGTGAAGGAGGCGGTCATGAGGGCGCCTGCCATGGCAACGATGAAGCCGGCTTTCTTGTAGCGGCGGGCCATGACCATGTCCCCCGCTCCCACTTCGGTGGCAATGAGGATGGTAAGGGCCATGGAGCAGGATACGGGCAGCATGTATACCAGGCTGGCGAAGTTGTCGGCGATCTGGTAGGCAGCAAGAGCGTCGGTGCCGTAGCGGGACAGGAATACGATGATAAGGCTGAAAAGGCTCATTTCCATGAAAATGGAAAGTCCGCTGGGTACGCCTACCACCAGGTATTCTTTGATGTCCGCCATGCGGAGGGAAAGGCTTGTGAAGATTTCCTTACCTTCCAGTTCTTTCGATTTCAGAACCACCAGAAGGAAGAGCCCCAGAAGGACGCCGTAGGTAATCATGGTGGCAAGGCCGGCGCCGATGCCGCCCAGGGCAGGCATACCGCCGTGGCCGTAAATGAAGAGGTAGTTGAAAATGCCGTTCACCACAGGAGCCATGAGGAAAAGTTTCATGGAAATGGACGTGGAGCCTGCGGTGTCGGTGAGGCAGCGCAGGGGAATCATGAGGGCCATGAAGAATACCACGCCAATCATGGTCATGAGGTAGTACCGGGCAATGTGCTCCACCGCCGGCTCCAGGGCCAGGGAGGCCATGAGACTGTCGATAAAGAAGAAATAGGCTGCCGTAAAGAGAGCCCACACGGAAAGGCCGATCACCATGCCGCTTCTCACGATGAAGGGCAGAGATTCCTTTTCCTTCCTGCCGATGAGCTGTGCCATGAGGGGCGTCCCCGCCATGAGAAGGCCGATAATGGAGGCCAGAAGGGGATAAAAGAGCCCCGCCCCCACGGACACGCCGGCCAGATCGTCGGCGCCGGCATGGCCTGCCATGGTGGTATTGATAAAAGTCACTCCCGCTGTGGATACCTGGGCCACCAGGATCGGTATCATCACAGACAGAAGCTTATGTATATCTTTTTTCACGAAAAACATGTAAATGCACTCTCCAGAAATTTCATCAAAAAAAGACGCCCCGTGGCGTCATCCGATGAAAGCACTGTAAGAGCTGCTTTTTTCAGGGAACACTGAAAAAAGCCTTCAGCTTGAAAGTTTCATGGCTGCTTCGCCGCGCAGGGTTTCCCCCGCCCGTTTCATGCAGCGAAGGAAGCCGGACATCCCGTGACAGATGCCCCGTCATTCAGTTTTACAAAAGGAACAGCAGACCCGAAAAAATGCAGGCCGAAAAGCCATCCCCCTGCCCCGATGAAACCTTTGAAGAAGGAGGCAAATGGAGAAAGAATGCGCTTGAAATTGAAATTCACCCGGGACGGCACCAGAAGATTGGCTCCTTCCACATAGAAGTAAGCCATGGCAAAAAGAAGATACATGCTGCCGTACATCTCCAGGTCCATCAGTTCATTGATTTCCATATTGTCCTCCTTTCCTTGCTGAAATAAACGTCCGTTTCTTTTCATAGCAGGGACTATGATATAATAAATGTATATATACATAGTCAATCCATACCATTTCATCCATCTTCGGACGTGAAATGCAAAAATTTATTTATTGGTATTTTTAATACCCACTTATAGTATACTACTATAGCAAGAAAAAAGCAAATCTTTCGATATCCTTCCGGGAGCTTCTCCCTATTGTGAAATCAGGTGGCAATCATGAAATTAAATTTCACTTCCCTGGAATATTTCCTGAAAGCGGCGGAAATGGAGCATCTTACCAAAGCCGCGGAAGCACTCCATATCGCCCAGCCCGCCCTGTCCCGCACCATCCGCGGACTGGAAGAAGAGCTGAATGTCACCCTCTTTGAAAAGGAAGGGCGAAACATCCGCCTCACCAGGGACGGCCATATCCTTTTGAAATACACGGAGAATTTCCTCCGGGAATACAAGGCCATGCAGCAGGAACTGGAAGACTCCCGGAACCTGCAGCAGCTCAAGGTGAACCTGTCCATCCTCTCTGCCACCAAACTCATCCCCTCCTTCCTGGCGGAATTCAGGAAAGCCCATCCCGAGGCCATGCTGGAAATCATCAATCCCAAAATGCAGGCTTCCGCCAGACAGGCGGACCTCACCCTCTACTCCAGCATCCATCATATCGATGATGACCATACAGTCACCCTCTTCCGGGAAAACCTGGTGATGGTGCTCCCCCTCACCGACCGCCACGCCAAACTGCCCTATATCAACCTGGCTGACTTTTCCGATAAAAACTACATCGCCCCGCCAAAAGGATTCGTCCTCCGGGACATTTTGGAAGATTTCTGCCGGAAAGCGGGCTTCACGCCAAAGGTGGTCATGGAAAGCGACAACCCCGGCACCATCCACGAATTTGTCAACGCAGGCCTTGGCATCGCCCTGGTGCCCCAGATGACCTGGTACAACGCCTTCAGCGGCCTTGCCGCCCTCCCCGTAGGAGACATGGACTGCCACCGCTACCTCAACCTCTCCTGGAAAACCGACGGCAAACTCTCCCTCTCCGCCGTACTGCTCCGAGAATACATTGTAGACCACTTCTGGGAATACGTAAGAGAAAAAGCAAACAGCGAATTCCCTATGTGAGAAGGGCCGCAG
>NZ_CALGPS010000117.1 GCF_937959425.1 uncultured Dialister sp. | reverse complement strand
AAGTGGTGGAAGGGGGAGGCGAGCGAAGCGAGCCCATGCCGCCTTTGGCGGCATATAAACTTATTGCCGCCAAAGGCGGCAATCCACAACCCTCAGCGGCACAGCCGCTGCCCTCCCCTGAGCGAAGCGAACATAACCCTTCTACACAACCTTTCTACACAACCTGCGGGCCCTACGGGCCCGTCCCCCTTTGGTGCTGACGCACCACCTTCCCCCCGCAAGGCGGTGGGACAATAAGTGAGGGGGAGGGAACCCTCTGAACCCTCTGAAACCTCTGAAACCTGCCACGCAGTGGCTCCATGGGCAATCCACCATCCTTTAATCCCTTTTCGAAAAGAACTGACGCCCCTATCCTCCGTCGCCTGACGGCGACACCAACGGCCGGGCTTTAAGGTGTTCGCTTTATGTGCAGGCTATGCTCAAATAAGAGCCCGGCTCAGAAGCCCTCTGCAGGGCTTCTGCCTTCCTTAGGAAGGAGGCTTTGGCACTTCTTCATGCAGCACTGGAGGCACAAAGGCAAGACCCGTAACGCTGACTTTATATTGCGCCCATAGGGCGCCTCTACAACCCTCGCCCGCAAAGCGGGCGTCAAACCTAGCCCATCGGCCTAGCGCCCTTTAATAATTTACGAAACCAGATTGAGATTCTCTTGTTATGTATTCCATTTGAGCACATAATATCAAGTGTGTATGAATGGATATACTACAATAACCCGTGGAGCTAAATGGAGGAATGCATGGCAGTGCATAACCCCGTAAACCTAACTGGGAGGTCATTTTTTAGGATTCAATAAATGGTGCGTCCGGATTTCGTATCCGGTATTAGAGCCCGAAAGCTTAATTCTTCATTCAGTCGTCTCGATTGTTTCAAAATGATCAGTCAATGTCCAATACACATCTATTTTCTTATTCTTTGAATTGAGAGTAGAAAAGAGGGAAAAGGCATTTGAAAGAAATAACTGAAGATTATTTTGAAAAAGACATCATTCATCCCGTATGCTGCGGTATTGATGTTCATAAGACATGGAATTTTGCAGCTATCGTTATTAATGATGTAGAACATCACGCGGTGCATTACAAGACTGAAAGATTCAGTAATTTTGCAAAAGGCCAAAAGGCACTGGTGAAATGGCTGAAAATAAATCACTGCACTATTGCATGTATGGAATCCACCGGGCAGTATTGGTATCCTGTGTTCGATGCTATTGAAGATGCCGGATTACATCCGGTCGTAGCACATCCAAAGTATACCAAGCCACAGCATGGGAAAAAGAGTGATCCCAGCGATGCCATATGGATTGGGAAAAGTTATGCGTCGGGGAGGGTCATTCCCAGTTTTATTCCACCCAGGAAGTTTCGCAATCTTCGAGGCCTTGTGAGATGTTATGTCAAGCTCAGCTACACTGCTAACAGTAACAAGAATCGTGTACTGAACTGTCTGACAGATGCAGGAATAAAACTTGATGATACGTTTTCCGACGTATTTGGCAAATCTTCCCGCGCTATTCTCGACCATATTATTCAGCATCCCAGAGAACTTTTTGATGTGACTCCATTCATTGACAAATCCTGCAAAACGCCGATTCCTAAGATACAGGAAGCTATTGCCAAAGTGCCGGAGATGAGTGATGCCATTTTAGAGAAGATGAGAATTTCCCTCGAAATTGTGGATAAACATGAAGAGTATAGAAAGGAAATTCAGGAAACAGTAGAAAAGGAGTTGGGTGAATACCAGCACATACTGGATTTAATTCGTACGGTGCCAGGTTTTAACACAAACTCATTTACTGCTGTAAGGGTATTAGTTGAAATAGGCCCTGACATCCATGTATTTCCAACAGCAAAACACTTCTGCTCCTGGGCAGGAGTTGGCGCCAATCATGATTCAAGTGCCAAAAAAGTAAAAAATCGAAAAATCTCCAAAGGTGGACAGTACTTGAAGCCACTACTGGTTAATATAGCCAAAGCAGTGGTGCGTTCAAAGAACCACCCGGAGATCACACGACGGTTTAATCGCATAAAAAATCGTCGTGGTTACATGCGAGCCATCATTGCAATCTGCAAGATGTTTCTGACTGCCATCTGGAACATCTTGAGTAAGGATGAACCTTACAGAGCGGATGGATACATGACCAAGAACCAAAAAGCCAAGAAGGTAATGAGTACATCTCAGGCCTTAGCACTTTTACGTTCAAGGGGCTACACAATTATTGATCAGAATAGTGAGCTTTTAACCACGACGGGTTCATAAGGAACCTATGCCTATTATACACCAGCATAGGTAGAAGCACCTTGAAAAAATTGGTTTTTAAGGTGGCTTATTAAAGTTACCCTGAAAATGGGTCAGGTTGTTGAGCAACAGTTTCAAGCTTAAGAACCCTCCGGCCCAGCGGGCCGGTCCATCTTAAGAAC
>NZ_CALGPS010000116.1 GCF_937959425.1 uncultured Dialister sp. | reverse complement strand
CCATTAGATTACACCCATGCCGGGCGCACCCCCCTATCCGGCTGCGCCGGACTTCTCCACGGGAAAGCGTCTCACTTGGTTCTCAGACATCGGGCCGGATAGCTAAAGGAAAGCGCCTTTATGGGCAGGCTAGGCGCCAACTTATCCGGCCTTGCGTATTCTATGCAGAATACGCACCTTACGGCTC
Organism: uncultured Dialister sp.; assembly: GCF_937959425.1. Classification (GTDB taxonomy): domain Bacteria; phylum Bacillota; class Negativicutes; order Veillonellales; family Dialisteraceae; genus Dialister. The sequence goes on along the minus strand of NZ_CALGPS010000116.1, from coordinate 10,366 downwards.
CCTACGAACCAAGTTCGCTTGCCACCCCTATTCAGGGGGCAGAATAAAACCTCTCTACTCTTACCTGCCCTGTCATGTGACACTATGTCCAGCACCCATAGTGCCCCCAGCTCCGCTGGGGGAAAGGTGGTGCCACAGGCACCAAAGGGGGGGGTGCCGCCGAAAGGCGGCTTTTGTATTGGCGCCCTTCGGGCGCGACCCCTTCCACCGCTCACGCGGTCCCCCTCCCCCTGCAAACAGGGGGAGGCAAGTTCAGGGAAAAGTGCCCCCCTCAGGCCGCCAGGCCTGTTACATCTCATCATGGACGATGGTATTTCTTCCCCTTCTCTTGGCTTCAAACATGAACCGGTCGGCCCTGTCGATGATACTCTTCAGCGTATCCTCCGCCGTCACCGCCGTAATGCCTACAGACATGGTGATATGGAGAGTGCCCTTATCTGTCTTCACCGCTGCCTGGGATACGATTTCCTGGAAGCGTTTGGAAATGGGAAGAATATCCCCTTTGCTTTTAATAGGATAGATGCCGATGAATTCCTCGCCGCCCCAGCGGCCGATGGTATCGGTTTTCCTTGTATAACTGAGAACGGTCTCGGCGAAGGTTCTCAGGATTTCATCCCCCGCCTGGTGACCGTATTCTTCGTTGAATTCATGGAAATGGTCGATGTCCGCGAAGAGCACCGCAAAGGGCTCGTGGAGCCGGCGGTACTCGGAGAAACGGGTTTTCAGCACCGCCTCCAGGAAGAGCCGGTTCGGCAGCTTGGTGAGGGCGTCGTGATAGGCCATGGAGTAGAGATTTTCCACAATGCGGGTTTCCCTGTTCATGAGCCGAATGGGCGTGAACACCTCCGCCACCAGCTTTAAGCGTCCCATTTCATCCTTCAGGGGAACGAAATGAGCCTGCACTGCAATCATGTAGCCCTTCTTATGGGTGAGCACCAGCTTCTTTGCCTCCGGCCGCTTCTCATCCATGCAGGCCAGAAGGGGGCAGTAAGTCTTGCAGAGAGGCGTCCCCTCCTCGTCCATGTGGTTCAGCTCCGTATCCGGGCAGCGCCGGCCCACCATTTCTTCGGCGCCGTAGCCGGTAATGCACTCCGCCTCCCGGTTCCAGTACACAATGGTTCTGTCCGGCTTCACGATGTACACGCCGTAGGGCAGAGATTCGATTAATTGGAAGAAATCATTTTCACTTACTGTCAATGAGTCATCCTCCTGTTCTATGAAATCCGGTGGACCGCCTGTTCCGTCCACTGCTATCTGCCATATATTATTTAACCGTTTCCTCTTTTCACAAAGGGAAACGCCCCTATTACTCATAGTTTATATTTTCTGCATACCGATTGCAAGCCCGAGCCGCTCTGCCTCCCCCGCCTTCATCTCCAGCACCGACGACGCCTTCAGGCAGGCAGACAGTCCGATCCAGGGATGGAGACGGCGGACGATTTTCACGATGGTCATGGACGAATCAAAGTACACCGCGTCAATGGCAAAACGCATGAAGCACATATGGATACTGTTCGTAGACTTCAGAAACAGCCCCTCCCCGGGAGAAAGGGGGGCGCGCAGCATAAGCCCCTTAAACCGGGCCCACCAGCTCTCTGCCATCTCCACGGAAATGGAAATCTCCGGGTGGTTCTCAAAAGACCAGACTTCTTTCTGCAAAATGATTCCTCCTATAAAAAAGACCGTGAAGAGATTCACGGAACAGAAAAGGTTCTAAAGGTTCTGAAGGCTCTTAGGTTTGACACGCCTTCGGCGTGAGGGTTGTGGTGGCGGCTAACGCCGCAATATAGAGCCTCCTTCCCTAGGAAGGGGGGCACCATAGGCGACGGAGGATAGGGGCGTCAATTTTCGGATTTTCTCACCGCTCCGCAGCGGGTGGTGGGCGCCTTTTAAGTCGTATAAGGCGCCTCTTATTATAAAACCATACAACCGCGCCTTTGGCGCAATAGGGGAAAACAAGCCAACCTCGCTACGCTCGCGGAAATGCACCCCTTCTGTCACCTTCAGTGACGTCTCCCCCGGAGGGGGAGATTCTAGCGGCGCTATTCCTTGTGATGCTTATGAGACCCGAAGCTGAGTAGCGAGCAAAGTTCCCCCTCCGGGGGAAAGGTGGTGCGTTAGCACCAAAAGGGGTGCATTTCCCTCGCCCGTCAGGGCGGTTGTATGGTTTTTCACCGCCGCTGCTATGAATAACCAAATGACAGAAATGCCCAGCGTCCATAGTGCCCCCAGCTCCGCTGGGGGAAAGGTGGTGCCGCAGGCACCAAAGGGGGGAATGCCTCTACGCTGAGAAGATTTATGACTCATCTCTCCATGTTACTTTCCCATAGGATTGGCCGCTATCGCGGCCACCCCCTATCCGGCTGCGCCGGACTTCCCCCTATTCAGGGGGCAGAATAAAACTGCTCTACCCTTACCGTCTGTGCCATGTGGCACAACGCCCAGCATCCATAGTGCCCCCGCTTTAGCGGGGGAAAGGTGGTGCCGCAGGCGCCCACAACAACCCTCGGGCCTGAAAGGCCCGTCAAACTTCAGCACCTTAAGAACCTTCGGCCCGAAGGGCCGTCAACCCTGCCGCGCAGCGGCTCACTTTCCCATGGTCTGCATGAGGGAAATCAGGGACGGCAGGAGCACCACTACGAAGATGGCCGGGAAGATACAGAAGACCAGGGGGAAGACCATTTTCACCGGGGCCTTCATGGCCTGGGTTCTGGCTCTCTGGCGGCGAAGGTCTCGCATGTTGTCGGCCTGGATGACCAGGGTGTCGGACATGGAGGCGCCCAGTCTTTCGGACTGGACTACGGACATGACGAAGAGGTATACGTCCTGCACGTCGCAGCGTTTGGCCATGAGCTGCATGGAGCGGCGGCGGGTCATGCCCATTCTTGTATCCCGGAGCATGCGGCGGAATTCGTCGATTAAGGGGCCTTCCATTCTTTCCACCACTTTACGCATGGCGCCGTCCAGGGAAAGGCCGGCCTGTACGGAAATGGAGAGGAGGTCAAGCACGTCCGGCAGCTGGCGGACGATGAGATCCTGTCTCTTTTTGATGATATGGTTGAAGACGCCGAAGGGCAGCAGAGCGCCGAAGAGGAAGCTGCCCCATACCACGCAGAGGCCCTGGATGGTGTCCATGGGATTCTTTGCGGTATAGTAAAATCCCAGAAGGCCGCAGAAAACCATGGAGAAGAACCAGAGGCCCACCACGGTTCTCACCTTCCAGATACCCTGTTTTCCTGCCAGCATGATGCGCTGTTCCATCATTTTCGGCATGGCGGAGGGGGCAAAGTGGGAGAGAAATTCCATCACATGGGCCAGCATACGTCCGATGGTACGCTGGTAGAGAGGAATCTTTTTCAGGTCATCTTCCCCTGTTTCCTCTTCCTCCTCTTCCGTTTCCTCACGGAAGGTATCGAGACGGCGCTTCACTTCCCTTTCGCCGAACCGTTTCAGCGCCAGCACCGACAGCGCAAGGAAGAAGAAGAGGGCCAGGGCGATGGAAATGGAAAGAGCCAGCATGGTTACTCACCCTCCCCCCAGGCACCGCCTGCCCGCTGCATGAACTTCGGAAATTCCACATTGTGGGCCTTGAACTTGGCCAGGAACTGGGGCTGCAGGCCTGTGGGCACAAACTGTCCCAGGGCTTTGCCGTTTTCATCGAATCCGGTCTGCCTGTAGCGGAAGAGGTCCTGCAGGACGATGACATCCCCTTCCATTTTCTGTACTTCTGTAATATAGGTGATTTTACGGGAACCGTCCTGGATACGTTCCTGATGGATGATAAGGTCCAGTGCCGATGAAATCTGGTCACGGATAGCCCGTACCGGCAGATCCAGGCCGCTCATGAGCACCATGGTTTCCAGACGGGACAGCACGTCCCTCGGGCTGTTGGCGTGGGCGGTGGTGAGAGAGCCGTCGTGGCCGGTATTCATGGCCTGCAGCATATCCAGGGCCTCGCCTCCTCTGACTTCGCCCACGATAATGCGGTCAGGACGCATACGGAGGGAGTTCTTCACCAGGTCCCGAATGGTTACCGCCCCTTTGCCTTCGATATTGGCCGGGCGGGCTTCCAGGGTCACCACATGGGGCTGCTCCAGACGGAGTTCCGCCGCATCTTCGATGGTGACGATACGTTCATCATGGGGAATAAAGGAAGACAGCACGTTCAGACTGGTGGTTTTACCGGAGCCGGTGCCGCCGCTGACCATGATGTTCAGCTTCGCCTTCACGCAGGCCCGGAGGAATATAGCCATTTCCTCAGACAGAGTGCCGAAGGAAATGAGATTTTCCACGGAGAACGGGGTCTTTGAGAACTTACGGATCGTTACGCATGGCCCGATGAGGGACAGAGGCGGGATAACGATATTGACACGGGAACCGTCAGGCAGGCGGGCATCCACCAGAGGAGACGCTTCATCTACATGGCGGCCGATGGGTGTGACAATCTTGTCGATAATGGACATGAGGTGGGCATTATCATGGAACTGGGCTCCGGTCAAATGGAGTTTCCCCATCCGTTCCACATAAATCTTCTTCGGCCCATTCACCATGACTTCGGTGACGGTGTCATCCTTCAGGAATGGTTCGATGGGGCCGTAGCCCAGGATTTCATCGCAGATATCCGATACCAGCCGGGCCCTTTCGCCTCGGGGCACCACAAAAGGATTGTGCTCCAGCACCCGCTGCACGTAGCCGGAAATCACATTCTCAATGTCCTGGCGGCTGCGGTTCGTGCCGTCCAGAATCTTCTGCTGTTCCGAAGTCATTTCCTCTACAATGGCCCGGTGCACATTGAGCTTCAGGGTCTGGTACTCCTCTTCCTTCGCATCCACCGCCCGTCCGGCGAATATATTCTCTTCCTTGACTTCGGCTTTCCCCTTCTCTTCACGGCGCCCCAGACGTTCCAGCAGTGTCACGGTTTACATCCCCTTTTTATGGTTGAACTTTAGGATTATTCTTTGCGTTATTTTCCCAGTACATGTAATAGGTAAATTGTTGAGTATCAGGTAATATAATACCTGCATTCGCCACTCCATTAATAAAGCCATAGCTGCCTGTATTTTTCGTAGCCGTCAATTTTACTTCTATAGAAGGAGTATTATCATTTCCCATTTCCACACCTTCAATTGTGATGTCCCCGGGACTGTTTACAATATATAAATGTGGATGATTTTTATCCCGCCCATTATATGCATTGTATATCTGGTCTGAAATTTCTTTAAATTTGGGGGGCTGATCCTCTTGCTTATTGTTTACCCCTTGAGCAACGACCAGGGAGGCTTCCCTTGCTGCTGATCTGACTACAGAATTATAAGTGATGTAGTCCCTGAAGAAAAGACCGCCAGCCATGATAGCAAATAGACATACAAAAAAAAGAGGGACCATCAATGTGAACTCAATGATATCCTGACCACCTTGTTTTTTCATGATGTCCCTCCTGTCTAATCATTGAAAGAAGTCCTTTGGATACCGCATCAGAAGAGCCTGCTGCGGTATCCAAAGGACTTCTGCAAAAACAAAAGTAATGCAGAAGCCCTAGTCGGATTACTTCTTCCCTGCTGCAGCATTATCCATAAGATTGCCAGCATTGTTAAATACATTGGTAACCTTATCCTGGATTTTAACATTCTGCCAGATGAGAACGCCAATACCAACGATAATAGCCAGCATAAGAGCATATTCCACCATGTCCTGACCTTTTTCACCAAAGGGAATATAAGGTCTTACATAGTAGTCATACATCTGCTTTGCCATAGATACCATAATTTTCACCTCCCTCGATGTTGAAAAATTTACCTGATAAGTTAAATCTATAAAAAGCCAAATGGCCTTTTACCAAGAGTAAGTTTAATTTATATCTTAATATCCACAATCTTTCTGATAATAATAAACCCGACAATAACCAACAGTGCGGCCCCTGCAATAAACATACGGCCAATGGTTGTGGTAAACAATGGCATAATATAATCCGGTGCAGTCAAATATAGAAAGAGAGCCATTGCTACAGGAATAACGGTTAAAACCATTCCTGAAGCTTTTCCCTGTGCCGTCAATGTTCCGATTTCCCTGCGGAGACGGATTCTTTCCGTAATCGTACTACGAATAGTATCCAGGATAGTGGCCAGGTTGCCGCCTACCTGCTGCTGGATCAGCACTGCCGTCACCACCAGGGAGAAGTCGGCGCTGCCCACCCTTTCATCCATATCATGAAGTGCGTCATCCAGGGATTTCCCCAGGGTGGTGTCCCGCATCACTCTTTCAAATTCCGTAGACATGGGCGGTTCCATTTCCCGGGATATGATTTCCATGGTCTGCAGGAAAGAGAAGCCGGCCCGCAAAGAGTTCGCCACCAGGGAGAGACAGTCCGCCAGCTGGCGCTGGAAATTATTGAGACGCTTAGCGATTCTCCGCTGTACGAACACAAAGTCCGCCGCCAGGAAAAGAAGCAGTGCCAGCAGTCCGGTTACCGGATTCCGTGTCGCCAAAGCAAAGATGACAAATACAAGCAGCGCCCCGCCGGCGGAAATAGCCAGAAATTCAGACCCCAGAAGCGGGAGCCCCGCCCGGACCATCATCAGATCCAGCTTCTTTCGGCCCAGACCGGTGTCCGTCCGTCTGGCTTTCTCTGCAAAAATCTCATGAAGACGGCTTCGGAGGACTTCAAAAACAGAAGCCTTCCGTACCACCGATGGCTGGTATCCGGAAAACATCTGGATACGCTCCGCCACCTCCCTCCTCCGCCGGAGCACTGCCGTAAGTCCCAGGAAGAGAAGGATGAAGAACAGAAAGGCGAAAAGCAATGAGAATAAAAGTATCATCTAACTCTCTCCTTTCTATCTGCATTATAACATGAGTAATGGAATAAATTAAGTAGATTTATACAAGGTTCTTAAGATTGACGGCCCTGTCGGGCCGAGGGTTCTTAAGTTTGATGGGCCCTTGGGGCCCAAGGGTTGTGGAATCGCCGCTATGGCGGCGATGAATTTTATAAACCGCCTTCCGCGGGTGGTGGGCGCCTTTACATGATAGCGGCGCCTCTTATGATAAAACTGGAAAACCGCACCAAGGTGCGATAGGAAAACATGCAAACCAGGCTTCGCCTGTGGAAAATGCACCCCTATCCCCGCTTCGCGGTACTTACCCCCGGAGGGGTGCACAGCGAACATGATTTGGAGGAGAGAAGCGACGCGCAAATCATAGTGAGTCGTTTCACCTTTAGGTGGAAGTTTTAGCGGCACAATGCTTAGAGCAACCTAAGCATAAGAAAGGGAAGCATCGAACAAATCTCCCCCTCCGGGGTGGCAAGCGAACGAAATTTGTAGGGAGCCGTACGGCGACTGAAAATTTCGTGAGACGCTTTCCCGTGGAGAGATGTCGCCGAAGGCGACAGAAGGGGTGTATTTCCCTCGCCCGTCAGGGCGGTTGTATGGTTTTAGCCGCCGGAAGGCGGCATTCATACTGGCGCCGGAGGCGCCCACCAAAACCCTCACGCCGACAGGCGGGTCAAACTTCTGAACCCTTTGAACCCTTTGAACCTTCACGCCCGCCAGGGCGTGTCCATAAGGGCGCCACCCCTTCCACCGCTCACGCGGTCCCCCTCCCCCTGTAAACAGGGGGAGGCAAGTTTTTTGGGAAAAAGCGGTCCCCCTCCCCCTGTAAACAGGGGGAGGCAAGTTTTTTTGGGAAAAAGTGGCCCCCTCCCCTATAAATGGGGAAGGCAAGTTTTTAGGAAAGGTCTGTCACCCCTTAGCGCCCTGCCGCTATCTCTTCCGCCAATTTCTCCACTGCCAGGGAGAAGGGGTTGTCCGGCATCTGGTCTATGAGGAGCCGTCCGTTATCGGCTGCCGACGATACGGCCAGGTATTCGTTAGGAAGGATATGGGCCACAGGGAAGCCCAGAGCCTGGGAGAAGACTGCTTTTTCTTCTTCCGTACAGGGGGATACGCGGGTGAAGACCGGGCGGACTCTTTCTTTGTAGTCGTCCCAGCTGCGGAAGATTTCAAGGGCCCGTTTCATGTGCTCCACTTCGTAGCCGCCGTTCACCATGGCCATAATGGCGGTCTTGTCGGAGAGTTCGCAGGCCGTGCAGGACACGTCGGAGAAGCCGGAGGAGAGGTCAAGGAGGACATAGCGGAAAATGCTTCTTGCCATTTTGATGAGGCTGGTCATGCCTTCCATGGTTACCGTTTCAGCTAAATCGGGCTTGGAGGCACCGCAGAGGATGGACAGATTGTCATTGACCGGCACGAAGTAGGATTTCAGGGTCACCGGGGAAAGGAAGGAAATATCTCTCACCGCTTCCACGATGGTGCTCTGGGGGGTGAGATTGAAAAAGACGGACATATCACCGAACTGGAGGTCTCCGTCGATAATGGCTACGGACTCTCCTGTTTTCCTTGCCAGGGCGGAGCCCAGGTTGGAAATGAGGGTGGTTTTTCCGCTCTTCCCCTTGGGGCTGAAAAAGGCGATGACTTCCGAATGATGGGCGGAAGCGGAGTTGCTCAGGTTCTGAATGGTTTCCCGCAGTTCTTCGCCGGTGAAGGGCTTAATCATAAACCCGCCGGCGCCGGAACGCATGAGGCGGGACTGGGCTTCGGAGTCCCATTTCCTGCTCATGCCGATGATGGCAGTATGGGGATAGGATTTTTTCAAGTCCGGCAGAAGGGCACCGTTTCTTTCGTTATCGATGTCCAGAAGGATGAGCTCCGGCTTGAAGGCCTGCATCTGTCCCAGAGCATCGCCGGCGCTCCGGTAACGGGCGCTGAGGTCGAAGCCCGGTGTATTCTTAATAACGCTGGAAAGTCTTTCCAGCATGACCTGGTTTTCTTCAATAAGGACGGTTCTATATGCCAAAATCCTTCACCTCCCTCAGGAAAACAGACGGGAAAGCCAGCCGCCGCGGTCGTCCGTTTTTTCCTCTTTCCGGCCTGTGTCCGGGCGGACATAGCCGTCTACGATGGAAATGAGCTCCTTCGCCAGAGGCGTATGCCGAGCCTCCAGCACAAAGGGCACGCCGCTTTGTATGGAATTCTGGGCGGTCTGGAAATCATTGGGAAGGACGAAATCGAAGTGCTTGCCCAGGATGGCTTCCACATCTTCCACGTCAATGCGGGTCTTCGCGTTGCTGCGGTTCAGGAGATACCGGATTTTGCTGTCGTCATACCCCAGCTCCTTCAGCGTATCGCTGCCCCGCTTCATGTTCTTGATGGTAGGAATGAAATCCACGATGCCCACGAAATTGATGAGGGTGGAAAGATCCATCATGGACAGATTCAGGGCGCTGAAAGTGGAAGTGGTGTCGATAATCACGTAATCATACTCCAGCTGCAGCTGCTGCACCAGGGAGCGGATAATACCGTTATCCATATTGTAGGCTTCCTCCATGAGCTTCGGATTCGTCAGCACATCAAAGGACACCCCATCAGCGGTATACTTCGTCAGATACTCCACCGCCACCGTATCTTGTGGATTCGCCTTCATAGCCCGCTGGGCATCGGCAATGGTCTTCTTCGGATGGAGCTTCAGGTAGTAGCAGATGTCCCCGAACTGCAGATCCAGATCCACCAGACAAACCCGAAGCCCCTGCTTCGCCAGCTCCGCCGCAATATTAATGGCAATCAGCGACTTCCCCACAGCATAAGCCGTGCTGAAAACAGTAAATATAGTCCCTTTCCTGCCTTCCATGTGATGCCTCCATTTGCGTCAAATCTATAAACAACATTGTGTATCATAAGTGCGTAAGGGGGCAAAAAGGTTGTGTGACACCTCGTTCCTCGGTGTCAGGGTTGTGTAGAAGGGGGCATAAAATTATCCATATCCCCATATTCCTCCACTTCTTCCCTTGCAGCTGTAGACTTTTCGCCCATTTTATCTTCTAAAGAAGCTATCAGCTTTTTCAACAGCCAAATCACTTTTTTCACATGATAAATAATGTGATTTGCTGTTTCTTCAGATATAAAACGCCTGCGTGCACAAATAATCAACTGGGTTTCCACCTCATATGCTGACCCCTTGGCATTATATAGAAAATGAATGTAATCTTTTAGAGTACCTCGTCCTGCTCCCTCCGCTATATTTGACGCTATGGAAACAACAGCACGCCTAAGTTGATTGGAAAGAGCAAAAGTTTCGTAATCAGGAAGCCCCATGGCTACATCATAAACGTCATCTATCAAAACCAAGGTTTCCTGCCATACAAGCAGCTTCTTATAGTTGCTCATAAGTCAATAGCCCTCCAGATGATTTATAACTTGCGGCGAAGCCGCACCCCTTTTATCGAGCTGCTGCCGCAACCAAAGTACTCCGCTATCTCAAAGTGCAAAAATTATATTTTGCGGCGCTTCTTTACTTGTGCGCCGCCACCTTC
>NZ_CALGPS010000115.1 GCF_937959425.1 uncultured Dialister sp. | reverse complement strand
CCCCCTTTGGTGCCTGCGGCACCACCTTCGCCACGGTGTGAAGCGTGTCACACGATTCTCAGGTCGCTAACGCTCCCCTACGAATCGTGTTCCCTTGCCACCCCGCAAGCGGGGGGACAATAAGAGTGGGGCCCTGGGCCCATCAATCTTAAGAACCTTTTCCCTAAAAATAATTTAAAGAAATAATTCATTGTCCGTGGTACAATAAAACTGATAATACCCGATTACAGGAAGAAATGAGGGATAGTTATGGAAACGTGGAAAAAAGCCGGTCTGGCAGCGGCGGCTGCTTTGATGATAGGTGTGCCCGCTGAGGCGGCAGAACTTGCCCAGAATGCGGTGCTTTCGGGCACTGTGACTTCTGTGGTGGATGTGAATACTCCGGTGAAGGAGGGGCAGGTGCTGGCTACGGTGGATTCTCTGGTTGGTCCTGTGCCGGCGGCCCGGGCTGATGCGGACGGTGTGGTGAAGAAGGTACTGGTTGTGAAGGGACAGCAGATTGCAAAGCAGGATGCGGTGGCTGTCATTGAAACCAATTAATGGATAAGGAGCTTCTGATGCATGCGATTGCAAGCAAGAAAATAAAAAGGCTGGCCCTTTCGGTGTGCCTGGCGCTGGGATGCGTCCTGCCGGCGGCAGCGGAGGAGTTTCTTCCTCTTTCCGATGTGAAGGAAGGCATGCATGGGTATGCGAAAACGGTGGTGCACGGCACGAAAATCGACACTTTTGATGTGGATGTGCTGGGTATCATGAAGAATAAAGGGGCCACAGGCGGGGATCTGGTGCTGGTGAAGGTGTCGGGCCCGGTCATTGATGCGTCCGGCGGTATCGCCCAGGGCATGAGCGGCAGTCCCGTATATATTGACGGCAAGCTGCTTGGCGCCATTGCCTATGGTTTTCCCCAGTCCGACGGCCGTATCGGCATGGTGACTCCTATTTCCGATATGCTCCGTCTCTGGACGGTGGATACGAGTAAGGATGAAGGAAACAGGAAATCGGACAGTGGTCTTATTCCGCTGGCTACGCCCCTTATGGCATCGGGCTATACGCCTTCGGCCATGGAATTCCTGACGGATAAGATGAAGGATTTCAATATGGTGCCCTATTCCGCCGCTTCTGCCGGCGCCGACGGGACGCCCAGGCCTCTGGAGGCCGGGGGCGCGGTGTCTGCTACTCTGGTGACAGGGGATCTGAAGCTGGGTGCCGTGGGAACGGTGACCTATGTGGACGGGGACCATATGGTGGCTTTCGGCCATCCTTTCCTGGATAAGGGCAGTTCTTCCTATTTCATGCATAATTCCTATATTTTCACCGTGGTTCCCAGCCATAACATTCCCTTTAAGCTGGGCAGTGTAGGTGCGGAAATCGGGACGGTGAACGAGGACCGGGGCTCCGGTATCGGCGGACTTTCGGGAAAGGTGCCGGAGTCCGTGCGTCTCCATTCCTCCGTGCTTGATGAGGATACGGGAAGGACGGGGGATCTCAATGTGCGCATGGTGCAGAATGAGCGCATGCTGCCCATGCTGTCGGTGACCTCCGTTTATAACAATATCAGCAACACCCTGGACAGGAACGGCGAGGGGACGGTGTCTCTTTCCTACACCCTGTTCCCGAAGGATCTGAAGAAGAAGCCCTTTACCCGGTCCAACATGTACTGGTCTTCCAAGGATGTGTCGGAGCGGAGCGTGGATGAAATGTACAATGTCATCCGCATTCTGGAGCAGAACCGGTTCGAACCCTACACTCTTCGGGATATTTCCGTGGACATGAAGGTGACGAAGGAGAGGAAGACTGCCCAGCTGCTGGACGCTTCCGCTTCGCCCACCGTCGTTTCTCCGGGAGATACCATTTACGTAAGGGCAAGGCTGGCTCCCTACCGGGGCGAGGTTTTCTACAAGGACCTGGCTTTCACGGTGCCGAAAAACCAGCCCCTGGGTCCCATGATTCTGGAAGTCCGGGGCGGCGGCGTGGTGCCTCTTCCTTACCTGATCCAGCAGCAGAAGTACAATCTGACCGATGAAATCTTGGAGCGCATCCGCACTTATAAAGATTTCAACGACCTTTTCGACAAGCTGGAGAAGGAAGATAAGAATAACCAGGTGGTCGTGGAAATCCTGGATCCCAACGTGAGCATGATTTCCAAAGACGATGACAGCGGAAGCAAGACGGAAATCCAGGATAAAAGGCCTTCCAAAAATCCGGACTATCTGAAGGGAAAGAATAAGGACGGCGCGGAAGGGGAGAAGGATGAAGACAGTCCCAAGAGCAGCGTGGACACGGATTACGTGGTTTACGGCGACGGACAGTTCACCTTCCAGGTCATGGCGCCGGAGGACCGGGATGAGGCCCTTAAGAAGCTTGCCAGATCGAAGCAGAAGATGATTGCGGATATGAAGAATGAAGGAAAGGATTCCATTTCCGGAAACGATAAAAAGGCTGGGAAAGAGGAGCCGAAGAAGGAAGAGGGGCAGAAGCCTGATGATAAGAAATCGAATGCTTCCTATTTCCGGATGAGTCATTTCCTCACCCATTTATAATCACAGGGAAAGGAGGGACATATGGGATTTCTGGAATCACTGGGCCGGCAGACCCTGTCCATATTTCACCAGCTGGGAGCGGTGGTACTGCTTCTTCTGGCGGCGGTGAAGGAAATATCTGCCATCCGCGGGAAGGAAACCTGCCGGCAGTGCCTTTCTCTGGGGGTCCTGTCTTTTCCCATTGTGGCACTCACCCTTTTATTCACAGGCATGGTGCTTTCCGTGCAGATTGCAGGGGAGCTGACCAAGTACGGCGCTGATTTTACGGTAGGCGCCATTGTGGCCATCGGCATCGGCCGCGAACTGGGCCCGGTGCTCTGCGGCGTGGTGCTGGCAGGCCGGGTGGGCGCTGCCATTACGGCGGAAATCGGTACCATGCGGGTCACCGAGCAGATTGACGCCCTCCGCTGCATGGCAGTGAGCCCTGTGGGGTATCTGGTGGTGCCAAGGCTCATTGCCTGCATGTGCATGCTGCCCATTCTTGACGTCTTCGGCGTGGCCATCGGCGTAGGCGGCGGCATGATGGTGGCATCCCTGTCCCATGGGGTGTCGTCCTACGTATTCATGCATTCCATCCACGTGTACTGCGTGCCTTCGGATCTCTACATCGGCGTATTCAAGTCTGTCATCTTCGGTATGATCGTGGCCCTGGTGGGCTGCGACCGGGGCATGACCTGCACCGCCGGTGCGGAAGGGGTCGGCAAGGCCACTACCCAGTCCGTGGTGTACTCCATTATCATGCTCTTTGCAGCCAATTATATTCTTTCGTCCATTCTATTTTGAGAGGCCCTATGATTTCCATCAGACATGTGTACCAGACCTTCGGGTCCAGGCAGATATTAAAAGACGTGAGCCTGACGGTGAAAGACGGAGAGACCATGGTAATCCTCGGCGCTTCGGGCTCAGGCAAATCCACACTGCTTAAGCTGATTATCGGCCTTCTGAAGCCCACATCGGGAGAAGTCCTGGTGGACGGGAAGGACATGGGCCGTCTCAGTGAAGAGGAACTGAACAAGGCCAGAAGAAATATGGGTTTCGTGTTCCAGTACTCCGCCCTCTTCGACTCCATGAACGTGAAGGAAAATGTGGCCTTCGGCCTCCGCATGCATACGAAGCTTCCCGAGGAGGAAATCGACCGCATTGTGAAGGAAAAGCTTCACCTGGTGGGACTGGACGGCATAGAAAACCTCATGCCCTCAAGCCTTTCCGGCGGCATGAAGAAAAGGGTGAGCCTGGCCAGGGCCATTGCACTGGAGCCGAAAATCATCCTTTACGATGAACCTACGGCGGGGCTGGACCCCATCCGGTCTACGGACATCAGCCTCCTTATCAAGCACACCCAGAAAGCCCTGCATGCCACCAGCGTGGTGGTGACCCACGATTTAAAGTCGGCGGAAATGATTGCCGACAGGATGGCATTTCTTTATAAAGGTTCCTTCCTGGCCATAGGCAGGCCGGAGGAATTAAAGGCGTCGAAAGACGAAAGGGTGAGGCAGTTCATGGAAGGACTGCCGTCGGACCCTGATTTTTTGAAAGAAGGTGACATGCCTTGAAATGGTCCACAGAAGCAAAGGTAGGGGCTTTTTCCCTGCTGGGCATTATACTTTTTGCAGCCATTGTGATTGAGCTGGGAAATACGGTGATTTTCGGGAAAAGCGGATTTCATGTCACCGGCTATTTCAAAGAAGCGGAAGGCATCGAACCGGGAAATCCCATCCACTACGCCGGCGTGGAAGTGGGCATGGTAGATAAGATTTCCGTGGAAAACGGGGAAGCGGTGGTGCGGCTCCGTTTCTATAAAGACGCCCAGGTGCCAAGGGATGCGGATTTCTCCATCCAGACCTCCTCCGTCATGGGGGGACGTTTCATCAAAGCCTCCGGCGGCCATCAGGACAGGGGATACCTTTCCGACGGCATGACCGTCCAGGGTAAGGCAGCTCCGGGCATCGACCAGGCCATGGACAAAATGGACAAGCTCATCAATTCCGCCCAGACCATGCTTGACGGCATTAATACGGTGGTGGCGGATCCGGCGGCCCAGAAAAATGTGAAGAACAGCATCAGCAACTTCGACGCCGTTTCCCAGAATCTGGCCATCCTTACGGCCCAGGGCATCCAGACCGCCAATGAAATCGAAGGCATTACCTCCCAGATCAATTCCATGCTCTACCAGCTGAACGGCGACGGCAAGGCAGTGAATGATGCCCGCCGGATTATGGACAATCTGGCAGTGGCTTCTGAAAATGCAAAGGAAATTTCAGGCAATGCAAAAGAGATTTCAGGGAAAATTAATGGTATAATGAATGGACAGACCGATTTTAATGTATCTGTTTCAGGCGAATTGTTATATAATACAACAAAGGATGATTTTTCGCCGAATCTGTTTTTCCGCATAGGCAAAGGTACCTATGGACTCCTGGGGATTGAGTCGCTGACCAATGATCCTGTATATGACGCCGTATTTGGTAGGACGAGAGGGATATACGGCTATCATGCAGGCATTATCAGAAACAAACTGGGTGCCGGTGTGGATTACGAGAAAAACCGGTGGAAGTTCTCAGCAGACCTCTTCAACCCCGATGATCTGACCATGCGGGTGCGCGGGAGCTATGCGCTGGATGACCATTTCTTCCTCACCGGACAGTCCATCTTCCCCCACAGCAACAGGGGCGGCGGTGAATATATCGGCCTTGGCTACAACTATTAACACATCTGATTAGAAGGGATGAAATATATGAATAAATATACCTACCGTATTTTGGCAGCTTCCGTCGTCATGGCACTCACCTTCGGGGTGGGAGCGGAAGCAAAGGGTGAACCCACCCGCACCACCACTGATCCATCCATTACCCAGAAGGCCCTGGATGCCCAGATGAAACAGGCAAGCCCTGACAAGACAGTGAACTTCAACAACATGCTCATGACTAAAAATCTGGGTGACGCATTAACCAACGCAGCAGCGCCGGAAGCCTCCTCCCTGGACATCGACCTTCGGGGCGCCGTTTCCACCGCCATCCAGAACAACCGTGACATCACCATTGCGGACCTCCAGCGGAAGGAAGCAGAAGCGGATGTCAGCGCAGCCGCAGCGGCCAAGAACCCGTCTGTGAAATACAGCTGGCAGGGGACACAGGCTAAAACCCAAAAAACAGCAGTGCCTGGAAGTGGAGTAGGTACGGAGAAGGTTAACGTAAAAGGATCTAATGGGACTACTATTCCGATTACTCCAATTTATACATATGCGACAGGAAATTCTATCAGTGCTAATAGGTCCTATCAGCAGGGGCTTAATATGACTTGGCCAGTATGGACGTTTGGCAAACTGGAAGGCGCTATTAATGAGGCGCGATACCAGAAAAATATTGCTGACCTGACTTACTATAAAACAGAAGCGGATACCAAGCTTTCTGCCGTAAAGGCCTACTACACCTATCTGGAAAATATCAAACTGGCAGATGTGCAGGCCATGTCCGTCAACGATTACGCCAGCCATCTGAATAATGTACAGCAGCAGTTCGATGCAGGCATTGTGGCCAAACTGGATGTCCTCACCTCCAGCACCTCCCTGGCCAATGCAAAGCAGAGCAAGATTGCCGCTGACAATGCAAGGGATATTGCAGAAGCCAACCTGAACAACATCATGCGCATCCCAATGAATACAAAGCTGAATCCCCTGGATAAGGATTTCCCGGAACCGGCCTTTGACATTACCATGGATCAGGCCATTGCCATGGCGGAGAAATACCGCTGGGAACTGATTCAGTCTGACTACAAAGTTCGTGTTGCGCAGGCTGCACTTCGTGTTGCAAAAGCAGGTTATGCTCCTACATTAAGCGTTGGTGCCGGTTATAACTGGAAAGGATCCAGCTTGGGAAGTATTGATAAAGATGATTGGAGTTTGGTTGGCGGCCTTAGCTGGAATCTCTGGGATGGCGGCTCTACCCAGGCAGCTGTTAAGAAGGCGAATGCTGCACTGAAAGTAGCCCAGGAACAGCTCCTCCAGGCCAGGGAATCGGTGGAACTGGAAGTACGGCAGGACTACCTTAACGTCCTTTCCTACAAAGAACAGATCCGCGCCACCGAAGCGGCTGTAGCCCAGGCAGAAGAAGCATACAAAATCGCCACCGTCCGCTACAGCAGCGGCGTAGGCATCAACCTGGATGTACTGGATGCAGAACTGCAGCTCAACACAGCCCGCACCAACTACATCACCGCCCTCTATAACTACAACATCAGCCTGGCCACCCTGGAACACGCCATGGGCATCCCGGCGGTCATTCACCCGGAATTCGCATCCCCTCTGAACCAGGCGGGGAAATAGGGGATAGTGAGCTGGTGGGCTAGTGGGCTGCTATCGGCTGTCGGCTATCAGCTATCGGCCTTGGTGGGCGTACAGCCGCGAAGCGGCTGGGATCGAAGATCGGGATCGAGGATCGGGGGCCGCCTGCGGCGGCAGGTGGTGGGCGCCCTTCAAAAAGAGGGGGCGCCAGTTTGTATAAAACCTTTACAACCGCCCTGGCAGGCGAGGGAAAACAGGCCAACCGCGCCTGTGGCGCGTGGGAAAAGCGTTCCCCCTTGCCCGCTCCGCGGGACTTCCCCCGCAAGCGGTGGCAGAACAAAGCTCCGCCAGGCTGTAATTTCATAAGTAGCTCTAAGCAAAGCACGGGTTGTTGTGCCCCCGCACAGCGGGGGAAAGGTGGTGCCGTAAGGCACCAAAGGGGGGAAGGCCACCGGAGGTGGCCAATTCACCGTAATGCTTAGCAAGAATTAAGTAGCAGGAAGGCATTCCCGTAACGTCTTGCGTCCCCTTGAGGGGAAGAGGGCCACGGAGTGGCGCAGGGGTGTACGAGGTTAAGCAGAGAAATGATACTCTATGCCGAACAGCCCCCCGAAAGGCAGCATTCTGCAGGGAGATTTCTCTATGAATTCATCAGTGCTTCCCTAGTACCTCCGCTCGAAATGACGGGGAGCCATAGTGGCACTAATGCAAATCCCGTAACGCTGACTTTATACTCATTGCCGCCAAAGGCGGCAATCCACAACCCTCAGCAGCGGAGCTGCTGTCAGACCTAAGAACCCTTGGGCCCGGAGGGCCCATCAATCTTAAGAACCTTCCCCTCACAACCCTTTTACACAACCCGCGGGCCCTTCAGGCCCGCCCCCTTTGGTGCTAACGCACCACCTTCCCACCCGCAAGCGGGGGGACAATAGGAGTGGGGGGCGCAAGCGGGGGCACTATGGACGCTTACCAATGTGCCACATGACTCCGTGGCAAAGCATAGAGAGGCCTATTCTGCCCCCTGAATAGGGGGAAGTCCGGCGCAGCCGGATAGGGGGTGGCCACCGGAGGTGGCCAATTCAGCAGAATGCTCAGCGTCTTTTATGCGGCAGGAAGCTCATCCCGTAACGCTGACTTTATACTCATTGCCGCCAAAGGCGGCAATCCACAACCCTCAGCAGCGGAGCTGCTGTCAGACCTAAGAACCCTTGGGCCCGGAGGGCCCATCAATCTTAAGAACCTTCCCCTCTGAACCCTTTTACACAACCCGCGGGCTCTTCAGGCCCGCCCCCCTTTGGTGCCTGCGGCACCACCTTGCCACCCCGCAAGCGGGGGGACAATAAAAAGTGGGGAGACCCCTTTGAACCTTTATCATCATAAACATTGGAGAGATGACTTTGAACAGTAAAATCAAATGGTGGCTGAATGGGATTGCAGCATTTATTTTCGTGCTGCTCTGCGCCATTTACCTCCTGATCCGACCGATAATTGTACAGAACCTGGAACCGGTGCTGAAAGAGCAGCTGGGAGCCAGGGTGAACGGCACCCTTTCCTGGGAGTCCATTGACCTGGATCCTGACCTGAATCTGGCTTTCACGAAGCTGGAGCTGAAGGACGAGAACGGGGTGGACGTGCTTTCTACGCCCTCTTTGACTGTAGGCTGGACTTTGTCGTCTCTCTATAACTACCTCATCAACGGCGCCGGCGTGGCCACTGTGGTGAAGGATGTGACGGTGGAGGACCCTGTCCTTTCTCTTGCCCAGAAGGAAGACGGCACCTGGAATGTGACCACCATCCTGAAGCCTTCGGATACTTCCGACAGCGGTACTTTCACCGGCAAAATCATCATTTCCAACGGTGAAGCGAAGGTGGGTACCACGGCAGCCGGTGAGTTTGACCTCACTTCTCTTAACGGCACCTTTGCCTTTGATGAAAATTCCCGTATTACCGGAGGTCTTAAGGGTGTTTTCATGGACAGTGCCTTTAAGAGTTCCCTTGACTATAAGGACAGCAGCCACTTGGAAATCAATGTAAGCACCGACCCTGTTTCATTGAAATCCCTGCAGCCCCTGCTCAGTGCATTCCCGCAGCTTCAGAATCAATTAAAGCTGGAAGACGGTACAGGTAAGGTAACGGAAGCCAAAATCTGGAAAAGTGACGGCGCCGTTGCCTACCGGGTGACCGGTTCTTTTAACCATGCTGCTCTCAGCTATGATAATTATGTTTTAGCTGACGGAGCGGCTTTTTTTAATATAGAAAACGGAAGGATCAGCCTTTCCGACGTGTCCGGCAGGGTGAACGGGCAGAAGCTGACCGGTGCTCTTTCTGTAGATACAGCGGCGGATGAACCTGTTTTTGAAGGGAATGTGTACCTTCACAAGGTGGAAATCGAAAAGATCCTTCCCGATTACGGTGCTTCCGGCACAGTGGAGGGGAATGTGGATTTTTCCGGTACCATTGATAATCCCTCCGCCTCCGGTACTTTGACCGGTGAGCATCTCTCCTATGAAAATTACGGCATAGACAAGGCGTCCCTTGCCTTTTCCTTCAATAATAACCGCCTTTCCCTCTCCCGCCTGGAGGCGGAAAAGGATGGAGGCCGGCTGGAGGGTCGGGGTTCCTATGACCTTTCGGGCGGCGACTTTTCCCTCAGCCTCCTTATGGATCACATCAGTCTTGACGGCCTTCCGGTGGAGACACCGGCTTCCGGCACGGTGAGCGGCTATGTGCAGGCGGAAGGCCGCTATGAAGGAGGCACCCCTTCTATTTCCCGGGCCTCCGCTTCCTTTGAAGGGGAGAACCTTTCCTATGAAAACATGGCAGCCTCCCATTTGGCAGGCTTTGGCAGCTATGACGGACAGAACTGGAACGTCACCGCCTATGGCAATTCCCTTTCCTACGATAATATTTCCTTTGACAGTCTTTCTTTCTCCGCCAGCGAAAGGGACGGCGTCATTACTGTTCCCTATGCTTCCGGTGCAGGGGCTGACGGTTTCTTCACAGGAAACGGCACATACAGCGAAAACGGCATGAATTTCAATGTGGACGCAGCGAACGTGGAGGCTTCGGCCTTCAGCCGCTTCACCGGCATGGACATGGGCGGGAAGGTGTCTATTAAGGCCCATGTGACCGGCACCGTGGATGCTCCGGAAGGAACGGTTGATTTCACCGCCCTTGACGGCCACGTGAAGAATGCGGCCTTTGACAAAGCCTTCGGCCATGTGTCCCTGGCAGGAGGCATGGCTTCCATTTCTTCCATTTCCATGGAGGGCCCTGCAGGAAATCACACTGTCAGCGGCACCGTAGGCATCAGTGCACCCCATGAAATGGACCTGACTGTAAAGACGGATCAGACAAGGATTGAAAACCTTCTTTCCCTGGCAGGCCTTGACTATCCTGTCACAGGCTGGGTTTCCAATACCCTTCATCTCACCGGTTCTGTGGATGCGCCTTCCGTTTCCGGCGATTTCCATGCCTGGAGCGGCTCTGTCATGGGCGAGCTTTTCCAGAGTATTTCCGGAAAGTACAGCTATGACGGCACGGATGTGGTGCTGGATAACTGCCTGGGCTACATTTACGACGGCACCGCTCTGGTGAAGGGACGGATTCATGGAAAGGAACTGGATCTTGACACCAGCCTCACCGATATCCGGATAGAAAGGCTTCTTCCCGGAAGAAATATGGAAGGCAGCCTTTCCCTTCTGGGCCATGTGAAGGGCACTGTAGATGATCCTGTATTTGACGGCACCGCCTCCACGAGACAGATTACCATTGCCGGCAATACCATTAAAAATGTGTCCACCGCCATCCATTACAGGAATGGCACGGTGTCCCTGGATGAAGGAAGTTTCAAACAGAAACAGGGTACCTTCACCTGGAAGGGAAGCTATAATACCCATTCCGGCTCCATGGACGGCTTCCTTAAATTTGACCGGTGGAATATCAGAGACATTATGAAGTTCTTTGACCGGGACGTGGAAGGTGTGGACGGCGAAGTGGAAGGCAGCATGCGCATCAGCGGTACCACCGATTCGCCGAATGTGGATTTCAAGGCCCACCTGCTGGGCGGCCACCTGGGAAGCGCAGTCCTTGGGGAAGGGAAGATTGACTTCTCCTACATGAATAAGGCTCTTTCCATCCGTCAGTTCTATATTCCCGTCGGCTCCGGCGTGCTGGCAGCCAAGGGTTCCATGAACAGCGCAGGGGATCTGTATATTGAAGCCGCTGCCCGGGACATGGATATTTCCTGGATTCCGGGAGTCCTGGGGAAAAAGGATATGTCCCTTGGCGGAAATCTGACGGCGGCGGTCATCCTTTCGGGCAGTAAAAATGCGCCGGTGGCGGATATTTCCGTAGGCATCGACCATCCAAGGTACGGCGACATCACCTTTGACAGCATGTCCCTTATGGCCAATGCCGCCAATAATGTGGTCACCGTACAGAACGGCCTGGTGTCCCGGGGACAGTACCGGGCCAGCGTGAAGGGCACCCTTCCGGGCAACCTGTTTACCGGAAGCACCACGGACAAGGCGGTGCCCATGAACCTGGATATCAACCTGGACGAAGCGGATATGAATATGCTGGCCATTTTCTTCAAGCCTGTCACCGCGGCCAGCGGCCCTATCCACGGCCATGTGAACGTGGCGGGAAGCTATGATGATCCCCTTCTTCTGGGAGGCATTACCATAAAAGACGGGTCCCTTTCCCTTATGACCATGAATGAGGCCATTTCGCCCATCAATATGAATCTTTCCTTCTCCGGAAGGAACTCCCATCTGGAAGGGAGCGCTGTCTTCGGCGGCGGCGGCCTCACGGTGAACGGCGACGTTTCCTGGGACCATATGAAGATCGGAGACTATAAGGGGGAACTCCATATCCATACACCCTCTATTGATTCCACCTACTACTCCGGCGCTCTGGACGGCGATTTCCAGGTCAGGGAAATTGAAAGATTCGGCAAACCGGGTATCACAGGTACATTGAAGGCGGAAAATGCCCTGGTGGATATTCCGTTCTCCCTTCTGGGGGATTCGGGAGGAACGTCCCTGGATCTGCTCACTAAAATCGATGTAACCATCGGTAACAATGTGCGCCTTTACAACAGCGCCCTTTATGACATGATGGTGAAAGGAAATATTTCCATCATGGGTCCTCTGTCTTCGCCCTTCGTAAACGGCAGGGTGAATGTGGAAAAGGGCACCGTGAAAATCAATACCACCGAATTCAAAATGGGGGATGCCAGCGCCATCTGGGGCGGCGAGCAGGGGAACCTCCTGCCCGATATCCATGCCAAAGCTTTCACCAGGGTAGGCCATTACGGTATTACGGCTGAACTGGAAGGACCGCCGGGGAATATGAAGACCACATTCCACAGCGAGCCGGCGCTGAATGATTCCCAGATCCTCATGCTGCTCACCCTTCACCAGAATCCTAACGAGAAGGACAGCTCCGGCGCCATGGAAGGGGCCCTCTTCAACGCAGGTCTCACCATGCTCTTCGGCAACGGTATCCAGGATTTTTTCCAGGACAAGATCGGCCTGGATATGATTTCCATTACCTCCAGCCTCACCGATTACTATGACAATGCAGCCGACAACAATGATAACTACTACTACATTAAAATCGGCAAGTACATTTTCAATGATTTCATGCTTACCGCCACCATGGGCATGAATAATACGGAAAAGAGTATCGGCGCCCATTATGATTTGAACTCGCGGGCAGGCCTTTCTTCGTGGTATAATAGTAACCATGACAGTTATGTAGGTACAGACTGGAGTTTCAAATTCTAGGTGATATAGATGCTGGAAGAATATAAAGCTTTCCTTTCCACTTTGACAAGGCTCACAAGGGAAGAGGAAGAAAAGTTGTGGAAACAGTATAAGGAGGAAGGCCTTCTGGAGGCCAGGCAGTCCATTATCGAGCACTACCAGCCCCTGGTTTTCCGGGAGGCCATGAAATACGGCCTTCAGGAAGCGGTGACCCTTGATCTTATCCAGGAAGGGACGGTAGGTCTCATGGAGTCGGTGGAACGGTTCCAGCCCTCCCTGGGGGTGGCCTTTTCCCTCTATGCCCTCCACCGGGTGCGGGGGCGCATGGTGGATTTCCTCCGGAAAAACGGGGAGGAAGTGCTTCTGGAAGACGGGGAGGAGGAAAAAGTTTTCCTCTCCGAAGCCATTCCCGATACGGCCTTTGAGTCAGCAGACAAAAGCGTCCTTCATGTGGCAGTCAGCCATGCGGTGTCCCGGCTTCCGGTGAGGGAGCAGGACGTGATCCGGCGGGTGTATCTCAACGAGCAGACCGCTGCGGAGACGGCGGATGCCATGGATGTGAGCACCGCCTACGTGTACCGCCTGGAAAAGCGGGGCATACGGCGCCTTCGGGGCATGCTTTCCAAATTGATTCACGACAGGAAATAGTGTAATATAGGTGAAAATAAAAGATTAGTCAAGCATTTTGACGATATTATCTGATTTCTTATTATTTACTGATGTTCATGTATACTTCTCCATTGCTGATTATAAGATGAAAGGGAAATGGCAGGATATTCGTTTCCCTGACAGGGAGGTATTATGTCAGGAGATAAAGTCAAACGGGTGCAGGCTGTACGGAAGTGGCTTGAAAAAGCAGAGCATTCCTACAGCAGCCACAAAGAAATAACAGGGGAAATCAATCTCATCATGGCGCAGGCTGAAATGCAGCGCCTCAATGAAACGCATAAAAATTCTGCCCTTCGCCGCTGGCTCCTCAGGGCCGGCGCCATGGGGGCGGCCTTTACCCTGTTCCTGGGCATGAATGCCTTCTGGAATATGCTGAACCC
Organism: uncultured Dialister sp.; assembly: GCF_937959425.1. Classification (GTDB taxonomy): domain Bacteria; phylum Bacillota; class Negativicutes; order Veillonellales; family Dialisteraceae; genus Dialister. Next base: position 8,799 of record NZ_CALGPS010000115.1, on the reverse strand, counting down.
TTCTGCAGAAGAGCCGGAGAGGCCGGTACAGATTGTGATTCACGAAAAGGAAAGGGCTCCCGAAGGAGGAGCAGAGGACATGAAAGTATCTGCTGCAGGCGAGGATAAGAGCCTGTCGGAGGCAGCGGCTCAGCCGGAACAAATGGCAGAGCCTGCACCGGCGCCGGAGTATACACCACCGGCGGCAGTGGAAACAAAGCCTGCGCCTTCCGTGCAGAGCGCACCGGCACCCAAGCCGGCACCGCCCCTGTCAGACAGGGAGATTCAAAGTGTTGTGGGAGAAGCAGGCAGGGCTCTCAGGGGCCAGGCCTAGCTTCTTACTTATAAAAAACAGGAAAATTCTGACTACTCTATAACTAATGAGGAGGAATGTATGATTACATCTAAAAGCAGAAAAGCAGTGCTCCTTTCCGCAGTGCTGCTGTCCCTTTCCGGCATGACTGCCTTTGCAGATTCTCCGGACATGGCAGCTGCCCAGGGCGGTATGACCCAGAGTGCCATGATTAATGTTAAGACCGGCCAGCAGACCGGTGCTTCCGGACAGATTACCGATGAAACGGCAAAGGATAAGGCTGAAGCTTCCGTAGCGGTGCAGCAGTCCCAGCAGACCGTGGCCGTAGGGGATGCTTCCCTTTATCTTTCCAAAGCGGACGATGAAGCCATTGAAGCCCAGGTCGGAAAGACCATTACTTCTGTGGATTTCTCCGGCATTCCGGAAGAAGTCAAAACAAAGCTTTCTCCTCTGGTACAGAGCAAGCCCGGTACCCAGGTAACGGAAGAGGGCATCCGTAACGATGTGGCCTCCCTTGGTTCCACCGGCGTATTCTCCCAGATTACCCCGGCCTTTAACGCCGTGCCGGAAGGGGTGGGCATTACCTACCAGCTGGCTGCCAACCCTGTCGTCCATGATGTCACCTTCACCGGTAATACCATTTTCACCAGCGATTACCTGAAATCCGTCATGAACATTCCCCAGGACAGCGTACTGAACTTTGTACTGGTGAACCAGAAGCTGAAGGAAATCGAAAATCTCTATCTGAAACAGGGCTACATGCTCGTTTCCATTCCTTCCGTCAATGTGTCCGCTGACGGCACCCTCCATGTGGATATTTCCGAAGGGGTGGTGGAAGATATCGTCATCGTAGGCAATGAAAAGACAAAGGACAAGGTCATTACCCGGGAACTGAAACTGAAGAAGGGCAAGCCCTTCAATAAATTCCTGGCCAGCCGCAGCATGGAAAGGCTCTACAACCTGGGCTACTTCGAAGATGTAAACATGAAGCTGCTGCCGGGCAAGGAAAATGAACATAATGTTATTATTGAAATCGATGTGATTGAACAGAAGACCGGTATCGTCACCGTAGGCGCCGGCTACTCCGACTCCGACGGCACTGTAGGTATCGTGGAACTGGGTGACACCAACTTCCGCGGCACCGGCGACAAGGTGAACTTCCACTGGGAATTCGGCGGCGCAGGGGACGGCAAGAACTACACCATTTCCTACACCCATCCCTGGATTAACGACAACGGCGACTCCCTGGGCGGCTCCATTTTCAACCGTATCTACGAATACGATGACTATGATGCCAAGGGCCATGAAATCGCCGAATACGATAAGAGAAGAAAGGGCTGGAACCTTACATGGGGCCACGTGTCCGATGAATACCGCACCAACTACTTCAATTTCGAATCCTCCAAGGAATCCTATGACGACCACGATGGATTCGAATGGCAGGGCGCGGCCTATGATAAGTTTAACGACTACAAGTCTCATGGCTATGACTCCGCCCAGGATATGATGGATGCATGGCACAAGGCTATTTTCGACAACTTCGGTACCACCAACAGCTTTACCTTCACCCATGTATTCGATAACCGCGACAACTACTTCAATGCCAGCAAGGGCCGCAGGCTCTCCATTGCAGCCCAGTGGGGCGGCCATGGTCTGGGCGGCGACTATGATTTCTACAAGTTCACCGCCGAAGGCCGTTTCTACAAGAATCTTGGCAGCGGCCACATCCTGGCCCTCCGTCTCATGGGCGGCTACATTGACGGCGACGTTTCCTACGGCAACCTCTTCAATCTGGGCGGTTCCAATACGCTGCGCGGCTATGAAGATGACCAGTTCAAAGGCAAGAAGATGTATGCCGGCACACTGGAATACCGTTTCCCCATTGCCAAGAAGGTACAGGGCGTCCTCTTCACCGATGCAGGCAGCACCTGGGGCATTGATGACGGCAAGATTCCCTGGTACGATGATGATGATTCCCTGAACTGGTCCGTCGGTGTAGGCCTCCGTCTCCAGACGCCTATCGGACCGATCCGTCTTGACTACGGCCACGGCGACCAGAATAAGTTCCACTTCAGCTTCGGTACCCAGTTCTGATTCATGGAGGGAGAATCATGTTTTCTTCCTTAATGACAAAAAAGATGATGCGGGCAGGATTTCTTCTGCTCGTTTCTTCTTTTCTCTTTTCTGCCCCCGCAGAGGCGGCGCCTATCGAAAAGGTGAATGTATCTCTTGATGCGGTGGGAGGAGACCTGCCGCCAGCGGTGGAAAAGCGGGTGGTTTCCAGTATTTCCTCCATCGGCAGCCGTGTCCTTGTGGGGAAGGAGGAAAGCCTCTTTTCCCTGAACAGTGATGCCTATAACAAGGTGCTGGCGGATATTATCAACCGGGTGGTCATCGGTTATATGGTGTCCGATCTTTCCGTGAACTACGGCAGGGATACGGCCATCCATGTGACCCTCCAGCCGGTAGGAAAAATCATCCGATCCGTGGACACGGTGATCGACTACGGCGGGCTTACGCCGGAAGCGGCCCGCTATGTGGCAGAGGATACGGCAGACGTGCCCCGACTCATGGAAAACCTTCTTATCGGCCTTCCGGTGGATTCCGTAGGCTGGGCGGAAAGTGTATCCCAGTCCGCCGGACGGGACCTTCTTTCCCAGATACTGCCGGAATTCCAGGCCAATTTCGAAGTGGAGTCCGGTGAAAACACGAAGGTAAAGATTTATCTCATTCCCCAGGGGAAGATTGTCCGTTCCAGCAGGCTCACCTTTGAAAAGACCACGGTGCCCCGGCTTCTCATGCTCCGGGCGGCGGAAGAAACGGAAACGGCTCTCTCCCGCCTGCAGGGGCTGCCGGTATCCTTCGTTACCCGCCACAGCGGGGAGATAGCCTCCAATATGAATGAAATCCTGAAGAAGGATTCCTTCATTGAGAAATACGGCATTGCCACCGACACCACCCTTGTTTCTGCCGAAAATATGGAACTCAGGGTGAATGCCCTCACCGATCACTGGGTCATCCGCACGGAAGTGTGGCTGGATGCAGGCCGGGACGGCGACAGGAATACGTCAGTGGAAGGTATGCTGGGCCATTATATAGGAAAGAGGAGTACCGTCTTCGGCGAGGCCCGTCTCTACCCCGGCCCCATGGACTGGGATGTGTTCGGCGGCTTTTCCCACCAGTTCGGCTCTTTCATGAACCTGGGCTATAAATACAATTTCGTTGAAAACTCCAATCATTTCATTACCCAGATTCCCCTGGGAGACAAATTTGCTCTCCGCTATGACCGGGATTTCAAGGAAAGGGAAAATGAATTTGGATTTTCCTATAAAATTCATAATTACATTACGCTGGAATACGTGTATAATGATGAGGATGGCAAATGGCTGAGACTCATTGCCAATTTATAAAGGAGTGGATTTCATTATGATGACAACTCTTGGAAACAAGAAGAATGTAAAGATTTTTTCCTTTGCCCTGGCAGGCGTATTTATTGCCTCCGTGGCAGTGATGGCTGTGGTATCCATGGGTGATACAGCCAATGCGGCTCCTACCTCCGACATCGGCGTGGTGGACCAGCGGCAGGTGATTTCCTCCAATGGACAGCTGGCACTGAACTACCAGCAGAAAATGAAGGAAACAGCCGATGAAATGCAGAAGGACTTCGATGCCAAATCCCAGGGCATGTCCGACGCAGACAAGGAAAAGCTGTTCAACGATATGCAGCAGCAGTTCAACCAGAAACGGACTGCCATTGAAAAGGACATGGAAGACCAGGTTACCGGCGCCGTGAAGTCCGTGGCTTCCAAGAAGGGACTTTCCCTGGTGGTGGATAAATCCGCTGTCATTTACGGCGGCACCGACATTACCAAAGAAGTGTCCGATGCACTGAATAAGTCCGTATCCGCATCCCAGTCTTCCGCTGCTTCTGAGAGCAAGTAACGGAGGAACCATGATGGGAGTGAAGCCGCTTCTGGCTGCTGCCGCTTCCGTGATGATCGCCTTTTCCTTCCTCACCGCCGGGTGCGGCACAAAGAAGGAGGAAACGCCCCCTGCGCCGGTGAACCGGTACGGCGTGGCGGACCTGGAAACTTTGGTAAAGGCCCATCCGAAGTACAGCGAATATTTCAAACTGGAAACTGAATACAACCACCTGCTTTCGCAGTACCAGACAGAGCGGAACAAGCTCATCGATGCTTCCTCAAAGCAGCAGAAAATCAATGCGGCTCTGGCAGACACCGCCAGACGCGTGGCAGCAGAGGATGAACTGAAGACAAAGGTGAAGGCCAGGGAAGATGAACTCAACCAGGGCCTCCAGAACCTGTACCAGGACATTGAAAAGAAACACCACGCTGCCAACGGCTCCATGACCCTGGAAACCCTGACTCCCGAAGAAAGGGCGGAAATGGCCAATCTTCAGATGAAGCTCACCGTTCTGGGCGTCACCGGCGATGAAAAGGAGCAGGTGAAGTCCGAGCTCCATAAACTCATGGATCTTCGCACCTCCCGGGAAAAAGGAAATATGGCGGGCTGGACGGAAGAGGAAATGAAGCAGATGAAAGAAGCCAAAGAAAAGGCGCAGTCTGAACTGGAAGCCTATTCAAACAGCACGGCAGAAGAAATAAGAAGCCGGCTGGAAGAAGAGGGGCAGGCTGACATGGCCCAGGTGGAAAATGACTTTGCCGAAAGTCATGAGGCCTGGGATAATGACTGGCAGGCCCGCATTGACAGCAAGCAGAAACAGATGGCCGAGGTGAAGAAGGAAATCATGGAAGATATCGAGCAGGAAGCGGCAAGACTGGCTTCCGAAAAGAACCTGGACATGATTTTCTCCAAGTACAAAGCCAATATCAGTGCAGATGATGTGACCGGCGATCTGGCAGGCCGCATTGTGAATATACAGAAATAAGCAGGAGGAATAGAATGAACAAGGCTTCGTGGAAAAAACTGGCCTGCGTTGGAATGATAGCTTTTGCCGCCGTCATCACCGGCTGCGGCAGTGAACATAAGGTGGCTGTGGTAGACTACCAGAAACTGGAGGATTCTTCTCCGAAAATCAAGGCTATCCAGCAGGAAATTACCGATAAGGACAAGGAAATCAGCGATCGCCTGGCAGAAGACTCCAAGAAGGGCCTTTCTGATGAGGACATGCAGAAAAAAGTGCAGTCCGCCCAGCAGGAACGGATGATTTTCATCCAGAGCAAGCAGAAACAGATCGAATCCATGATCCAGTCCCAGGCAGGAGTCATTGCCAAGGAAAAGAACATCGGAATCGTGATGAACAAAATGGCAGTCCCAACCGGTGCCATTGATATTACAGATGAAGTACTGGCTAAAATCGACGGCGGCGCTTCCAAAGCCGCATCTTCCCAGTCCAAGTGAGGTCATATGCAGAAAACAGCAGGTGAATTGGCACAGATCGTAGGCGGAAAACTTTATGGGGACAGCACGGTAGTCATTAATGATGTGATGAGTGCCGAAAGTGCAGGCCCGTCCCATATTACCTTTGCCCGCGGACTTTACGCAGAACATATCGAAGAAATGAAGGCCGGCGTTATCCTGGTGGATGAGCTGCCCGCCCATTATACGAAAAATCTCATCGTAGTACCGGACTGCCGCCGTTCCTTCGGCGAACTGGTGGATCTCTTCCATCCGGAAAGCCGATACACTCCCGGCATCCATCCCACCGCCATCGTCAGCGATAAAGCGGAAATCGGGAAAGACGTATGCATCATGCCCTACGCCGTTATCGACGAAGGAGCCCGCATCGGCGACGGCACCGTGATTTTCCCCTACACCTACGTAGGACGGAATGCGGTGATCGGTAAAAACTGCGAGATCAATCCGGGCTGCGTGATCCATGAAAATACGGTATTGGGAGACCGGGTGGTTCTCCGTGCCCATGCGGTAGTAGGAGGACAGGGCTTTGGCTTCTCCACTGACGAAAAAGGCCACCATCATCACATCCGCCAGCTGGGGAAAGCGGTCATCGGGGACGACTGCGAACTGGGGGCCGGCACCGCTGTAGATAATGGTGCTTTGAATGATACGGTCGTAGCCAGAGGCACCAAAATCGACAACCTGGTCCACCTGGGCCATAACGTGCAGGTAGGGGAAGACTGCTTCATCATTGCCCAGACCGGCATTGCAGGTTCCACCACCATCGGAAACCACTGCATCCTGGCAGGACAGACCGGCATCAACGGCCATGTGAAGATTGCAGACAATGTAGTCCTTGGCGGTAAGACAGGCGTCATCGGCAATATCAAGGAACCGGGCGTGTACATGGGCTATCCGGCCCGTACCCATGCCCAGTGGGGAAGGGTGGAAGTCATGATTTCCCACCTTCCGGAACTGATGAAAAAAGTCCGTCTTCTGGAAAAGAAACTGAAGGAAGCGGAAAAGAAGTAAGAACATTTCCTGATTCACGGGAGGGGTACAAGGCAGGGACAGGCCTTGTACCTTTTCTTTTCAATATTTCGAGGTTTTGCTTATGGGTGCAACATACAGATTACTGAAAATACTGGGCTGGGCGGCCTGCCGCCTTTCCCCCTCTGGCGCCGATGCCATGGGAAGGGGACTGGGCCGTTTCTTCTGGACCTTCGTCCCTCCGAAAAGGAAAAAGCTGGCGGTGGAAAATATCCTCCGCGCCGGTGTCACCAAAGACAGGAAGGAAGCGGAACGGATTGCCAGAGCCTCCTCCCTCCGCTTCGGCCCCCTGGGGATTTCCATGTTCCGTTTTCCCCTTTTGAATAAGGACAATATCAAAGACTATGTCACCATCCGGGGCAAAGAAAAGCTGGACGCACTGAAGGAAGAAGGAAAAGGCTGCATTCTGGCCGCCACCCACTGCGGCAACTGGGAAGTGGAAGGGGCAGCCCTTGCGTTATACGGCTATCCCCTTTTATCGGTGGCCATGCAGCAGAAAAACAAGGATTTTGACCGCTTCCTCTGCGAATACCGCTCCCTGCCCGGGCAGAAGGTGGAGTACAAAACAGGGGTAAGGGACATGCTTAGAAGGCTCAAGCAGGGCTACTTCGTAGGCCTCCTCTGCGACCAGGACCCCGGCGATACAGGCATCCTTTCCCCCTTCCTGGGACAGGAAACCCTGTCGCCAACAGGCCCTGCCCATTTCGCCCTTCTGACAGGCCTTCCGGTCATGACCGCCTTCATCCATGAAACCGCTCCCTGGCACTATGAAATCATTATCGGCGAGCCCATTACCGCCGATGAGGGCCTCAAGAAGAAAGAAGCCATCAAAAATATTACCGACAAGGTGAATGTGCGGCTGGAAGAATGGATACGGAAGTACCCGGAAGAATGGTTCTGGCTCCACAACCGCTGGAAATGGACAGACTATTTCTATCCGGAGCTGAAAGGAAAGAAATATGAACCAGCTCAACATTGAAAAAATCCACTGTGCCCACGTGCCTGTGCTGGTGGTCCATCCCATCCGTGACACAGGAAACCCGATCATCCTCTACCACGGCTGGAGCAGCCGCTCTGAATACCAGATCACCAAGGCAGGCATCCTTGCCATGAACGGATACACCGTCTACATTCCCGAAGCCGCTTCCCACGGAGAGCGGGGCGCCCTTTCCGACTACTACCGCTTTGAAGACTACAGCATCTTCTGGGAAACCATCCTTCACAACATGGAAGAATTTCCCCTCCTCCAGGAAAGAATCGGACGCGACTACAAAGAGAAGCCCTTCCTTATGGGCCACTCCATGGGCGGTCTTTCCGTCCTGGGCATAGGCACCATCCACCCGGAAAAAATCAGGGGCATCGTATCCCTGAACGGCTCCGGCGACTGGCTCATGACCCATCTCTTCCTCCAGGCCCGCTTCGGCATGTACATGGAAAGAAACTGGCCCCTCTACGATGAAATCGAAAATAAATCGCCCATAAACCATTTGGAGGCACTGAAAAACATACCCATCTTCATGACCAATGGAGAAATTGACAGCTCCGTAGACCCCAGAGCCCAGGCTCACTTTGCGGAGGCACTGGAAAAGGCGGGAGGAAAAGGAACCAGAATCACCTATCCCCGCCAGGACCACTTTGTCACCACCAATATGATGGATGACGCCATGAAATGGATGGAAGGGATAGACGGCTGACGGCTATCGGTATGGCTGCCTTTTGAATCATAGAAGGCGCTTCTTATGATAAAACCTGTATAGTGGTTAGTGAGCTGGTGTGCTGGTGTACTAGTTGGCTAGTGTACTAGTGCCGGCTATCGGCTATCGGCCTTGGTGGGCGTACAGCCGCGGAGCGGCTGGGATCGAAGATCGGGATCGAGGATCGGGGGTCGCCTGCGGCGGCAGGTTGTGGGCGCCCTTCAAAAAGAGGGGGCGCCAGTTTGTATAAAACCATACAACCGCGCCTGTGGCGCGTGGGAAAAGCGTTCCCCCTTTGGTGGCGGCGCCACCACCTTTTCCCCGCTAAATTCGGTCGGGCGACAAAAGGAAAGCGCCCTTATGGGCAGGCTAGGCGCCTTACTT
>NZ_CALGPS010000114.1 GCF_937959425.1 uncultured Dialister sp. | reverse complement strand
ACTTCGTGGTCCCCCCACCCCCGCATGCGGGGGTGGGCAAGTTTGTGGAGAGAAAAGCCAGCTCCCCCGATCCCGCACCATCAGGCGCGAGCCGCCAATGGCGGTGCCTTTGCGGGGCAAAGTGTTACTCAGGACTCCGCCCAGCTCTTTTCTGAGAAAGGAGCCTTACAAAAAAAAACGCCCCGAAGGGCGTTTTTTTTATTATTCTGCAGAGATGAACATGGGATAGAGGGGCTGTCCTCCCTGGTAGGTTTCGAAGGTTACGTCGGGGTAGAGTTTTTCCACTTTGTCGATTTCCTTCAGGCAGTCCTCTTCGGAGAGGTCTTTGCCGGAGTAGACGGTAACGATTTCCGTATCTTCCGTAATGATATGGGAAAGGACTTCCATGAAGCACTTGGTGAAGTCTTTTTCCGCAATTACTTCGTGGTTCTTCATGATGCCCATGAAGTCGTCTTTATGAATCACCGATTTGCCTACGATACTGTCTCTCACGGCGGTGGTGATCATGGCAGTGGTAATGTCTCCCATCCTTTCCTTCATGGCAGCCAGGTTGTCTTCCAGGCTCTGGTCTTCAGAGAAGGCCATGGCTGCCGCCAGCCCTTCCATGGGGTTGGTGGAAGGAACGATGTGTACCTTTTCACCCAGCATTTTCTGGAGCTGCTGGGCTGCCAGGATGATGTTCTTGTTATTGGGAAGGATGATGTACTTTTCATACTGCCCGTTATCCATGCCGCTGCTCAGTTCCTGCACGGAGGGGTTCATGGACTGGCCGCCCGATACTACGTCAGCGCCCAGTTTTTTGAAAAGCTCGGTCCAGCCGTCGCCGGACACTACGGTGAGTATGCCCAGGGGCTTCTTCACCATTTTCTGCTGTTTTTCTTTATTTTTATGGAACTGGTCCACCATGTTGTCGCACTTGATATCGTGGAGGGTGCCCCAGTCGGCAGCCATGTCGAGCACGTGGCCCGGGCGCTGGGCGTGGATGTGGACCTTTACCAGGTTGTCCCCTTCCGCCACGATCATGGATTCACCCCAGGAGGACAGTTTCTTCCTGACTTCCTTGGCCTTGACCTTGCAGGGGCTGATGATGAATTCGGTGCAGTATGGATATTCGATGGAGAAGGATTCGCCCTTTGCTTCCAGACGGCTGATGACGGGCTTCACGTCCACCTTTACTTCCTCCACCTTGCCGGTGAGGCCGTTGAGGCAGCCCATGAGGAAGAAAATAAGGCCCTGTCCGCCGGCGTCTACTACGTTGGCGTCCTTCAGAATCTGCAGCTGCTCCGGCGTCTTCGCCAGGGCTTCATTGCCGCAGCGGATGGATTCTTCCAGAATCTTGCTGAAATCGGTTTCCGTGCGGATCACTTCCCTGGTGCCTTTGGCGATGCCCCGGGCTACGGAAAGGATGGTGCCTTCCACCGGCTTGGTAACAGCTCGGTAGGCATAGAGGATGCCGTACTGGAAAGCCTTGCTCATCTGTCCGCAGGATGCGGTCTTCTTGCCGTGAAGTCCCCTGCTGATGCCATGAATGATCTGGGACAGGATGACACCGGAATTTCCTCTGGCCCCCATGATAGCGCCGGCAGCGGCCTTCTCGGCCAGAATGCCCACCGGCTGCTCCGCCTTTTCCTCTGCAATCATGCTGTACATGGATTTCAGCGTATTCAGCATATTATTTCCCGTATCCCCATCGGGCACAGGAAATACATTCAGCTGGTTGATAATTTCATATTTCTGCTGGAAGAGCTGGTACGCTCCCGTCAGCATGTTTTTGAAACAGATCCCATCTATTGTATTATACATGTTCATTTCCCCCATCATTTGGCACTTTCAAAGATAATCCCCGTAAGCCCCGGTCCCAGATAAGATGCCAAAACGGGTGTACCGGTGGTAAGAGTGACTTCCACGTCCGGATATTCCTCCTGGACTCTGGCCTGCAGCGCCCGTCCGCCCTCTTCGTTTTCGATATGGACGATGCCGATGCGCTTGCAGGGAGAATTTTTATGAAGATAATCGATCATGGCAGCAGCTGCCTTCTTCTCCGTCCGTACCTTGGCCAGCACATCCACCTCATTATTGTCATTCAGGTAAATCACCGGCTTGATCTTCAGGATGCTTCCGATCAGACCGGCAGCCTTCCCTACGCGGCCGCCCCGTCGTAAATAATCAAGGGTAGGCACGGTAAAAGTAGTTCGGAGAAGGGATGCGGACTCCAGTAGTCTTTCACTTACTTCCTCAAAGGAAAGGCCCTTATCGATAAACTCCAGCGCATCTTCCACGATTTCCATCATGCCGATGGCGGTGGTGCGGGAATTGATTACGGAAATATTCTTCCTGCCGGACTGGCGCGCGGCAAGAACGGCACCATTGTAGGTACCGCTTACGCCGGAAGTCAGGCAGATCACAATAATCGGATCCTCTGCAGGAATAGATTCGAACATCTTGAGAAAATCGCCGGTGCTGGGCTGGCTGGTAGAAACCGCCTTCTTCGTGCTCTCGGAATACTCGATCACCTGCTCAATGGTGGCCTCATTTTCAGGCACATACTCCCCATTAATGGAAATGAAAAGAGGAATCACATGGATATTGGCATGGTCTGCCAGGAAATCCTTCGGCAGAGCCGCCGTACTGTCTACTACTAGCTGAATCATTGGCTAACAGTCCTTCCTGTTATTATTTTTTTGCTTTACGTTGCGCTTTCCGTTCGTCAAACTCTTTCAAAAGCTGCTTATAGTCATCATCATCATACCCGTTCGTAGCCAGCATGTACTCTCTGATCTTCTTACGCTGCAGAGCCACATTCATGGCAGACAATTCAAAAGGATCCAGCGAAATTCTGGCCAGCATCTCTCCCGTGGAAGAATAGCCTACAATGCCTTCTCCCAGAAGATCCACCAGCTTCTCCCGCTTCACCACTTCGCAGAAAGTTCCGAAAAACTTCTCCGCCTCTTTAATCATGCGGTCACGGATGCGCTTGTACTCATCCGCCTTGTCCGCAGGAATCCTGAATCCATCAACTTCTACATATTTATCCGGCAAGTTAAACATAATATCTCCTGTAAATTTACATAATTGTCCACTGTATTTAACTATATCGCCCTGAAGAGTTTTGGTCAAGTTTTTATATGAAATTGATGAAATATAAGTATGATGAGAGCTTAAAATATACCCCATATGTTATCTTCCCGACTGCGGGGCGGGTTCAGAGGGTTCCCTCCCTATTTTATTGTCCCACCGCTTGCGGAGGGGAAGGTGGTGCGTCAGCACCAAAGGGGGCGGGCCCGCAGGTTGTGAGGGAGAAGGTTCTTAAGTTTGACCGGCCCGCTGGGCCGGAGGGTTCTTAAGTTGTGCGCCAGTTCGGCGTGTATGGTATAGCCCGGTGAGAGCCCGGGCCCGG
>NZ_CALGPS010000113.1 GCF_937959425.1 uncultured Dialister sp. | reverse complement strand
CGCCTTATTTTGCCCGACTTGCACATCCTATGCAGGATGTGCACAGTGGACAATAGAACCATACAACCGCCCTTACGGGCGAGGGAAATGCGGCACCCCCTTTGGTGCCTTACGGCACCACCTTTACCCAAAGGGAAGCATGTCACTGGATTCTCAGTCGCCTACGGCTCCCTACAGCACGGCTATCACCGACTCACTGGATTCTCAGGTCGCTTAGGCTCCCCTACGAATCCAGTTCGCTGGAGTGACTCCAGTTCCTTTGCCACCCCGCTGAAGCAGGGGCACTATGGACGCTGTGCTTCGTGCCACATGACTCTGCAGGAAAGATTAGAGAGGTTTATTCTCCCCCCTGAATAGGGTGGCAAGCGAACACGAGTCACACCAGCGAACATATTTTGAAGGAACGCAGTGACGCGCAAAATATTGTGAGTCGGTGATAGCCGTGCTGTAGGGGAGCGGTAGCGACCTGAGAATCGTGTGAGACGCTTTCCCGTGGAGGGAGTCCGGCGCAGCCGGATAGGGGGGGCCACGTTAGTGGCCAATTTACCGTAATGCATAGCGAGAATTAAGCAGCAGGAGGGCATTCCCGTAACGTAAGGCTCCTTCCACTGGAAGGAGCTGGGCGGAGCCCTGAGGATAGGTCTGAATATACGACGCGCAGCGTTATGTGTCATTTAGGCCCCTTTGGGGCCTCGGCCTTTCTGCGAAAGGCCGCTATCCTCCGTCGCCTCCGGCGACACCCCCCTTCCAAAGGAAGGGAGCTATAGCACTACCTCATGCAGCACTTGTGACACAAATGCAAGTCCCGTAACGCTGACTTCATAATCATTGCCCGCAGGGCAATCCACAACCCTCGTCGGCGGAGCCGCCGTCAAACCTAAGAACCTTAAGAACCTTCGGGCCCTGCGGGCCCGTCCCCTTTGGTGCTGACGCACCACCTTCCCCCCGCAAGCGGTGGGACAATAAGATGAGGAGGTCGCAGGCGGTAGGACAATAAGATGAGGGGCCCAGGCGGGGGGGACAATAAGTCTGCCAAAAAAATTTCCTTGACATAATCAATCCGCTGCATTATAATAGCCACAACTTAAGAAACAAGAAAAGCAAACCGTTGAAGCGGAGATAAAAATAATTCGTGCACTCACAGGGAGCCGGGGTATTGAGAAGCCGGCAGGACGCAGGTTATTAAATGGACCGCTGAGGGCGCGGTGAAAAGGGTTTCCTTAGTAGCCTGCGACGTAGGGCATACGTCAGTTGCCGGAGATATGCTGGTATCTCGCTAAGAGCAGGGGTCATTCCCTGAAGCAAGGTGGCACCGCGGAATTCTATCCGTCCTTGACAAGTATTTGTCAGGGACGGATTTTTTGTTACCTCCCTGAAGGAGGAAATCATGGACTCTATCAGACGATGGCAGGTAAGGGAAGCATAGAAGAAATAAAAAGTAGATGACCTGAGCAGGAGGTAAACAAAATGATTAAAGAAGCTATCCAGAAAATCGTAAGAAAGGGAGATCTCTCCTATAAAGAAGCCTATGATGTGATGAATGAAATCATGAACGGTGAAACCACCGCCACCCAGAACGCCGCCTTCCTGGCCGCTCTTTCCACGAAGAGCACGAAGGCGGAAACCATTGATGAGATTTCCGGCTGCGCTGCGGCCATGAGGGAGCATGCCACTCCGGTGCCCCATCCGGGCATGGAGGTGCTGGAAATCGTTGGTACCGGGGGAGACAAGTCCAACAGTTTCAACATTTCCACCACCGCCGCTTTCGTGGTGGCGGCAGGGGGCGTGAAGGTGGCCAAGCACGGCAACCGGGCCGCTTCTTCCAAGTGCGGCACCGCCGATGTGCAGGAGGCCCTGGGTGCGAACATTGCCCAGGATCCCGCAAAAGCCCTGGACATGCTGAAGAAGGTGGGCATGTGCTTCCTCTTTGCCCAGAAGTACCACGCAGCCATGAAGTATGTAGGACCTATCCGCAAAGAGCTGGGCTTCCGTACCGTGTTCAACATCCTGGGACCTTTGACGAACCCTGCCAACCCCGATTTCTTCCTTCTGGGCGTATACGATGCCTACCTGGTGGAACCGGTGGCCAAGGTACTGGACAAACTGGGCGTGAAGAAAGCCGTCGTGGTCTACGGCATGGACTGCCTGGATGAAGTTTCTCCCAGCGCTCCCACCCTGGTGTGCGAGCTGAAGAACGGCTACTACCGCACCAGTGAAATCAAACCGGAGGACTTCGGCCTCACCAGGGGCAGGAAAGAAGAGCTCACCGGCGGCACGCCGGAAGAAAATGCGGAAATCACGAAGGGCATCCTTTCCGGAACAATCCAGGGCACGAAGAGAAATGCGGTGCTCCTGAATGCAGGCCTTGCCCTCTATGCGGCAGGAGCGGTGAAAACCATGGCAGAGGGTGTGAAGAAAGCGGCGGAACTCATCGACAGCGGCGCTGCCTATAAGACCATGGAAGCCTACATCAAAGTATCCAACGAATAAGGTGCATTATGATTCTTGACGATATAGCACAGGAAACAAGGCGCCGCATAGGGGAGCTCAAAAAAGAAGGGTACTATGATGAAATCCACAGGGAAATCAAGGATTTCATCCCGAAAAAAGAGCACCTCTTCTATAAAAACCTTTCCAAACCCGGTCTTTCCTTCATCTGCGAACTGAAAAAAGCGTCCCCCTCCAAAGGACTCATCAGCCCCGATTTCCCCTTTGAAAAAATTGCAAAGGAATACGAAGGGGCAGGGGCCTCCGCCATTTCCTGCCTCACCGAACCGAAATGGTTCAAAGGAAACATCGATTACCTTAGGAAAGTGGCGTCGGAAGTCACTATCCCGGTGCTCCGGAAGGATTTCATCATTGATGAATGCCAGATAGAAGAAGCGGCCCTGGCGGGAGCCTCCGCCGTCCTTCTCATCGCAGCCATCCTCACAGATGAGGAAATCAAAGATTTCATGAAAAGGGCGAAGGACCTGGGACTGGACGTCCTCTCCGAAGCCCATGATGAAATGGAAATGGAGCGTATGCTGAAAGCCGGCGCGAACATCGTGGGCGTGAACAACCGGGACCTCAGGGACTTCACCATCCACATGGAAACCACCGAAAGGCTGGCAAAGATGGTGCCAAAGGATGTGCTCCTTGTTTCCGAAAGCGGCATGACCGATGAAAAAGCGGTGCACCGCATGAGACAGGCCGGCGCCGACGCCGTGCTTATCGGAGAAATGCTTATGAGGGCCGAAGACAGAAGCGGCCTTCTCCAGAAAATGATACAGGAAAATTCTTAAGAAAAGGATGGAATACACATGAAAACAAGATTTGGCGAATACGGCGGACAGTATGTGCCGGAAGTACTGATGAACGAAGTGAACAGGGTAGGCGAAGCCTTCGAAGAATGCAAAAAAGACAGGGAATTCCAGGACGAACTCCACCGTCTCTTCGTAAACTACACCGGCCGCCCCTCCATGCTCTATGAAGCGGAAAACATGGAAAAAGACCTGGGCGGCCCCCGCATCTTCCTGAAAAGAGAAGACCTGAACCACACCGGCGCCCACAAGATTAACAACTGCATCGGCCAGGCTCTCCTGGCAAAGCGCATGGGCAAGACCAGAATCATCGCCGAAACCGGCGCCGGCCAGCACGGCGTAGCAGCCGCCACCATTGCCGCCCTCTTCGGCATGGAATGCGAAGTCTTCATGGGTGAAATCGATACCGAAAGACAGGCATTGAACGTATACCGCATGAAACTTCTGGGCGCCAAAGTCCACGCAGTAAAGACAGGATCCCGGGTCCTCAAGGATGCCGTGAACGCTGCCATGCAGGAATGGAGCCGCCGCTGCGATGATACCCACTACATCATCGGATCCACCACCGGCCCCGCCCCCTTCCCCGAAATGGTTCGCTACTTCCAGAGCTGCATCGGCCGTGAAGCCAGAGCCCAGGTACTGGAAAGGACCGGCCGCC
This sequence comes from uncultured Dialister sp., assembly GCF_937959425.1. Lineage (GTDB taxonomy): Bacteria > Bacillota > Negativicutes > Veillonellales > Dialisteraceae > Dialister. Next base: position 1,914 of record NZ_CALGPS010000113.1, on the reverse strand, counting down.
TTCCCACCAGAGTCTACGCCTGCGTAGGCGGCGGCTCCAACGCAGCCGGCACCTTCTACCCCTTCCTCCAGGACCAGGGCGTAGCCCTGGTAGGATGCGAAGCCGGCGGCAAAGGCGTGGACACCCCCTACCATGCAGCCACCATTACCAAAGGATCCGTCGGCGTCTTCCATGGCATGAAATCCATTTTCTGCCAGGACAAAGACGGAAACATCACCGAAGTCTATTCCATTTCCGCCGGCCTCGACTATCCCGGCGTCAGCCCCGAACACGCCTACCTCCATGACATCGGCAGAGCCAGATACATCGCCATTACCGACGAAGAAGCGGTACAGGCCTTCGAATACCTGGCCAGAAAAGAAGGCATCATCTGCGCCATCGAATCAGCCCACGCAGTGGCAGGCGTACTGAAAGAAGCCAAAACCATGAACAAAGACGACATCGTCGTCATCACACTGTCCGGCCGCGGAGACAAAGACGTGGCTGCCATTGCCCGCTACCGCGGTGAAAACCTGCATGACTAAGGAGGATCCCCATATGAGCCATATCAATGAAGCATTCAAAAACGGTAAAGCATTAATCGCATTCCTGACCACCGGCACACCATCCATCGAAGACACCGTCAGATACGTGCTGGACATGGAAAAAGCAGGCGCCACCCTCATCGAACTGGGCGTCCCCTTCTCCGACCCCATTGCCGACGGTCCCGTCATTATGGAAGCCGACGTGAAAGCCCTGAAAAACGGCATCCACCTGCCCCAGGTCATGGAAACAGTGAAAGAAATCCGGAAACACACCTCCATCCCCATCGTCCTTCTCACCTACTACAACCCCGTCTTCCGCTATCCCGCAGACCGCTTCTTCCAGGAAGCAAAGGAAATCGGCATCGACGGCGTCATCATCCCCGACCTTCCCGGCGAAGAACAGCAGGAAATCCGTCCCCTGGCCGATGAAAACGGCGTAGACATCATCCAGATGGTAGCCCCCACATCAGAAGACCGGATCCGCAGCAACGTGAAAAACGCCACAGGCTTCGTATATGTAGTCTCCTCCATGGGCGTCACCGGCATGCGCGGCAGCATCCAAACCGACCTGAAAGACATTATCCGGGTCATCAAAGAAACCACCGACACCCCCGTAGCCATAGGCTTTGGCATCCACACCCCCAAGCAGGCAAAAGAAATGGCCGCCCTGGCAGACGGCGTCATCACCGGCAGCGGCGTGGTGGATATCATCAACAAAGAAGGAAACAAGGCAGATCAGGACCTCATGGACTATATCGGAGGACTGAAAAAAGCCATTGGATGACAAGCCCCCTTGGGGCGGTCGGGATCGGGACGGTGCTTTCCTGTATTCCCGAAGGGGCCTGCGCCTGCGGCGCAGAGGGGCGTATGGCATCCATCGGGCCTGTCGGCCCTCGGTGCCAAGGGTTGTGTTCGCTCTGCTCAGGGGGCAAAGGCCGTGGTGGGGCGCCTCTAAATTATAGAAGGCGCCCTCTTATGATAAAACCTTTACAACCGCCCTGCGGGCGAGGAAATGCATCCCCCTTTGGTGGCTGGCGCCACCACCTTGCCTGGTGGGAAGCATGTCACTGGATTCTCAGGTCGCTTCCGCTCCCTTACAGCACGGCTATCACCGACTCACTGGATTCTCAGGTCGCTTAGGCTCCCCTACGAATCCAGTTCGCTGGAGTGACTCCAGTTCCTTTGCCACCCCGCTAAGTTCGGTGGGGCGACAAAAGAAAAGCGCCTCTATTTTTCTCGTGTCCCCTTGAGGGGAACGCCACGTAGTGGCAAAGGGTGTACGAGGGTAAATATGCCAATGACACTCTAACGTTGCTCTACGCAGCGCCTTACTTCCCCGACTTGCACATCCTATGCAGGATGTGCACAGTGTCCCTATGGGTACTCAGCA
>NZ_CALGPS010000112.1 GCF_937959425.1 uncultured Dialister sp. | reverse complement strand
TTAGAATAATCTTAACTTGACAGAAAAAATTTACACAAAGGACTTGACAGACCCTTGGTGGCTGACGTCACCACCTTCGCCACGGTGTGAAGTGTGTCACACGATTCTCAGGTCGCTAACGCTCCCCTACAGCACGGCTATCACCGACTCACCGGATTCTCAGGTCGCTCCCGCTCCCCTACGAATCCGGTTCGCTGGTGTGACTCGTGTTCCCTTGCCACCCTGCAAGCGGTGGGACAACAACCCGTGCTTAATGTAGAGCCACTTATGAGCGAAATGTTATACGGAGCTTTATTGTCCCCTGTGCACATCCTGCATAGGATGTGCAAGTCGGGCAAAGTAAGGCGCCTAGCCTGCCCATAAAAGCGCTTTCCTTTTGTCGCCCGACCGATACAGCGGGGGAAAGGTGGTGCCGTAAGGCACCAAAGGGGGAAAAGCCGCTGCGAAGACCCTGCATAGGGTCTTCGCAGCGGCTAACTCACCACCATGTTAGCATGATTTATGCAGCATAAAGGAAATCCCGTAACGCAGGCTCCTTTCTCAGAAAGGAGCTGGGCGGAGCCCTGATGATAGATCTTTTTCCAGCAAAGGCGGCTATTCATGGAAGAGTCATATTAGGCCCCTGCGGGGCCTCGGCGTTTCTACGAAAATCCGCTATTTTCCGTCGCCTGCGGCGACACCTTCGGTCGGGCATTAAGGTGTTCGCTTTGTGGGCAGGCTATGCTCACATATTAGCCCGACTCAGAAGCCCTCTGCAGGGCTTCTGTCTTCCAAAGGAAGAAGGCTTTGGCTTTCCGTCATGCAGCACCTGTGACACAAGATGGAAGAACGTAACGCTGACTTTATAATTCATAGCCGCCGCAGGCGGCTATCCACAATCCTCGGCGGCGAAGCCGCCGTCAAACCTGAGGACCCTCCGGCCAAAGGCCGGTCAATCTTAAGAACTTTTTCACTCACAACCTTCGGCCCCGAGGGTTCGCCCCCTTTGGTGCTGACGCACCACCTTTCCCCAAAGGGAAGCATGTCACTGGATTCTCAGTCGCCTACGGCTCCCTACGAATCCAGTTCCTTTGCCACCCCGCTGAAGCGGGGGCACAATAAATGGGGGGAGGGAACCCTCTGAACCCCCTCCATGGCCTCCACCATCCTCCACCCCAGGTGGGGGATTTTTTCGTGGTGGGAAATCCCAAAATCTCTCTTTTCCACCGTCCGAAGATTTCCATTTCCTTTATAATCCTCAAATTTCCCTGTATTTATCGCACTTTCCGGAGCTGCTGCATTCCCGTTTCCTTCGCACCAAACAAACTTTTTTCGTTGTAAGCAAGTGGGGATATGTGGTAGAATGTGGGTAAATGTGGAGGAGGTGGAAGGATTATGTTCATGAATGAGTATTCTCATACCATTGACAGCAAGGGACGCATGATCCTTCCGGCCAAGTTCCGGGAGGAGCTGGGCAGCAGTTTCGTGCTGGCTCCGGGACTGGATACCTGTCTCTGCATTTACCCCAGGGAAAGGTGGGATGCCCTCATTGCGAGGCTCCAGAAGCTGCCTTTCACGAACCATAAGGTGAGAAAGATTATGCGTCATCTTATCGGCAGGGGGACTGAGATGGAATGTGACAAGCAGGGGAGGATTCTGATTCCCCAGCATCTGCGCGCCTTTGCACAGCTGAAGAAGGAGGCCTGCATTGTAGGTACGGGGCCTATTATAGAGATCTGGGATCCGGTCCTTCTGGATGCTGATGAAAACGGCGATGAATCTATGGCGGATATTGCGGATTCTCTGGATCTGCCGCTGAATTTTGATTTGTAAGGGGAGGGTTTCATGGAATTTCATCATACTACCGTTCTTCTTCATGAAATGATTGATTCTGTGCTTACTGATCCCCATGGCATTTATGTGGACTGCACCCTTGGCGGCGGCGGTCATTCTCTGGCTCTTTCGGAAAAGCTGGCAGATGACGGTCTCGTAATCGGCGTGGATCAGGACCAGGAGGCCATTGATGCGGCTTCTGAAAGGCTGAAGGGGACGGCGTGCCGTCATCTTTTTGTCCGTGATAATTTTTCCCATATATCGGATATTCTTTCTTCTCTATCTATTGAGAAGGTGGACGGGTTTATTTTTGATCTGGGCGTTTCTTCCCATCAGCTGGATGACGGGGAGAGGGGATTTTCCTATATGAATAACGGGAAGCTGGATATGCGTATGGATCAGCGGAATCCTCTCACTGCCTATGAAATCGTGAATACCTATGATGAGGATGATTTGACCCGCATCATCAGAGAGTACGGCGAGGAGCGGTGGGCGAAGCGGATTGCCCGCTTTATTGTGGATTTCCGGAAGGATAAGCCCATTGAGACCACCGATGAACTGGTGCATGTAATCAAGGCGGCTATTCCCGCCAATGCCAGAAGGAACGGGCCCCATCCGGCAAAGCGTACTTTTCAGGCAATCCGGATAGAGGTAAACAATGAGCTGGGCATCCTGAAGGATACGATGGAGGCCTGTGTGAACCATTTGAAACCGGGCGGCAGGCTGGGGGTTATTACATTCCAGTCTCTGGAGGACCGGATTATCAAGAATGCTTTCCGTGAAATGGAAAGGGACTGCATCTGTCCGCCGGATCTTCCGGTTTGCATGTGCCATCATCACAGGACGGTGAAGAGTCTGGGGAAGGCCAGAAAGCCTTCGGAAAAAGAAGTGGAGGAAAATCCAAGGGCCCGGAGCGCGGTGCTCCGGGTGGTGGAGAGAGTATAGGAAACGGAAATTTCCCATGCCATAGTGTGAATAGAATGGGGAGAGATGTTGTATGTTTTCGCAGAATGTACAGATGATGGATTATGTGTCATCCATGCCGCAGGGGATTGCCATCCCCCGGGAAAGAGCAAAAGAAGAGGCGTCTTCCGGAAGCCTGATTCATCATGTCGTTCTGGGGATTGTTATGATTCTGCTGCCCTTTATGGCGGCTACTATTCTCCATGGTTTTAATGTGCAGGCGGAGTACAATATGCAGCAGGTGCGGGCGGAAGTTATGAGCCTTGAAAAGGAAAATTCCGTGCTGAAGCTGGAGGTTTCCAGGCTGGATGCGCCGGTTCGGATCCAAAAGATTGCAGAAACGAAGCTGGGCATGCGCCTTCCTTCAAGGAATGTATATGGCGGCATGGAAGGGACCCGGCAAGGGACCAAGTCCCCTAAGGCTTCATCAGCTTCTTCTCCGAAAACAGTGAGATGATCCTGGTTTCCGGGAGACGAAGGCTGCTGTTGGATCTGTATCAGATAACTGCTTAAAAATTGAATTAAAATTATAAAAAACAGCGGCCTTTTTTAAGGGCCGCTATTGTACTTACCGGGGTTTTAAGCTATCATAAATAATGACGCTTAATTGAAATTGATTCAGAGGTGATCATTTTGAAAACATTAAAAGAATTGATCCGCATGACTCCTGTGGAAAGAGTGACAGGCAATGCAGACATTGAAATTAAAGATGTAACGGCTGATTCCCGCATGGTGGTGGAAGGCGGATTATTCATCTGCCTCTCCGGCGCCCATGTGGACGGCCATGATTTTGTGAAGGCTGCTGTGGAAAAGGGTGCTTCTGCCATTGTAGCTTCCAGGGAAGTGGATGTACCGTCTTCTGTGGCTGTGGTGTATGTAAAGGACACCCGGAAGGCCATGGAGGATATGGTACCCTTTTTCTTTGATTATCCTACCCGTAAAATGCGCATGATTGCCCTTACCGGTACTAACGGCAAGACTACCACCACCCATGTGGCGGCTCATATCCTGCATCACGCAGGACACAAGACCGGCGTCATCGGCACCATTCATGCCTTAATCGGCGATAAGGAAATCCCCACCCACAATACGACTCCCGACGTTATTGATTTGGACCGCATTCTTTCGCAGATGGCAAAGGAAGGCGTGGAATATGTGTGCATGGAAGTTTCCTCCCATTCCCTGGTGCTGGGAAGGGTGGCAGGCTGTGAATTCGATGATGCGGTTTTCACAAACCTCACTGAAGACCATCTGGATTTCCACAAGACCATGGATAATTATGCAAAGGCCAAGGCCATTCTTTTCCATATGGTTTCTTCCAAAGGACAGACGAAGAAGGGCAAGTCCGCCTGGGTGAATATGGACGACCCCTATGCCCATGTGATGGAGGAGGCAGTGGATGACAGAAATATCTGCGCTCTTCATACCTACAGCATGATTCATCCGTCGGCAGACCTCTATGCCCATGATATTCACTTCACCGGCAAATCTTCCGCTTTCAAGGTAACCTATGAAGGAAAGGATTATGACTTTGAAACGAAGCTGGCAGGCCGCTTCAATGTGTACAACACCCTGGGCGCCGTAGGCGCTTCCCTGTCGGAAGGGGTCCCCATGGATACCATTGTGGAAGCTATGAAGGATTTCAGAAGCGTGCCCGGCCGTTTTGAGCTGATTGATGAAGGACAGCCTTTCACGGTGGTGGTGGATTATGCCCATACCCCGGACGGACTGGAAAAGATTCTGACCACTGCCGAGGAAATTACCAAAGGCCGCATTATCGTAGTATTCGGCTGCGGCGGTGACCGGGACCGGATGAAGCGCCCCATTATGGGCCGCATTGCTGCGAGAAATGCAGATATTGCCCTGGTGACCAGCGATAATCCCCGCACGGAAGACCCTGCTTCCATCGTAAAGGAAGTGGCTGCCGGTGTAGAGGAAGTGAAGAAGGAAAAGCCTTCCCTTTCCTATGAAGTGATTGTAGACCGGAGAAGCGCTATCCGCCGGGCCATCGAACTGGCCAAGCCGGGAGACATTGTGCTTATCGCCGGCAAGGGCCATGAAAATTACCAGATCCTGAAAGATAAGACCATTCATTTTGATGACAGGGAAGAAGCCCGAAAGGCACTGAAGGAGAAATAAAATGGCATCATTTACACTGGAGGAAATCGAAAAGGCGGCATCTGCCAGGCTGATCCACCGGGGAAATATTCCCTTTGTGGACGGTGTGAGCACCGATACCCGCACCATCAGGGAGGGGGAGCTTTTTATCGCCCTTACCGGTGAAAATTTCAATGGCCATGCTTTCGTGAAACTGGCAGTGGAGCAAGGCGCAGCGGCTGTCATGATTTCCGATGCGTCCTACGGGGAAGGCCTGGATCCGAAGGTTTCCGTGTTCCTTGTGAAGGATACGAAAAAGGGGCTGGAGGATACAGCCCATTTCCACCGCATGCGCTTTCACGTGCCCGTAATCGGCGTCACCGGCTCTAACGGGAAGACTACCACCAAGGATATGATTACTGCCATCCTGTCCACCCGCTTTCATGTGACTGCCACACAGAAGAATTTCAACAATGAAATCGGCCTTTCCATGACCCTCCTTTCCATGACCGGAGACACGGAGGTCTGCGTGGTGGAAATGGGCATGCGGGGCTTCGGACAGATTAAGGAGCTCTGCGATATTGCTTCTCCCACCATGGGGGTAGTGACTAACGTAGGCACTTCCCATATCGGCATTCTGGGAAGCCAGGACAATATTGCCAAAGCAAAGAAAGAACTGATCGATGCCCTTCCTGCCGACGGCACAGCCATCTTGAACGGTGATGATGAAAGGGTCAGCGCCATGGGGAAAGGCTTTGCAGGCCGGGTCATCCGCTACGGTCTCCATGGCCGGTATACGGTCAGGGGCAGCGATGTGCACTATGAAGAGGAAGATACAAGATATACCTGCACCTGCTTTGATGAAGCATTCAAGGTGAAACTTCATCTTCTGGGGGTGCATAATGTGTATGATGCACTGGCTGCCACGGCGGCCTGCCGGGTGCTGGGCGTGGATACAGGGAAAATCCAGCGGGCTCTCAGCGATTTCCGACCCGCCGGACAGCGGCAGACTGTGGAAATCATTGACGGCATCACCGTTCTGGATGATTCCTACAATGCCAACCCCCTTTCCATGGAGATGGCTTTCCGTTCTGCGAAACAGATGGCAGGCAGGCACTATTTCCTTGTGCTGGGGGATATGGGCGAACTGGGCCGTTTTGAGGAAAAGCTCCATTATGAAACAGGCCTTACGGCAGCGAAAATCGGTTTTGACGGCCTTATCACCGTAGGTCCTCTTTCCCGTTTCCTTGCCAAAGGAGCGGAAGAGGGGGGCATCAAGGCAGTCCATACCTGCGATACCTGCGAGGAAGCGGCGGAAAGGCTGAAGAAAATGGCAGGCCCCGGCGATGTGGTGCTTGTGAAAGGTTCCCATTATATGCATATGGAAACGATTCCTGCGATTCTGAGGGGAGCTAAGGGAAAGAATGGAAAGTAATTATTTGATATATCTGGCGGAATCGGCAGTGCTGACTGTGATTCTTGGATTTTTTGCCATTCCGCTTCTTAAAAAATTAAAAGCCCGCCAGTCCATCCGGGAGGAGGGGCCCAAGTCCCACCGCGTGAAGAACGGGACCCCCACCATGGGCGGTCTTTTCATGCTGCTGGCAGCGGTGCTTGTGGTGATTTTCAATAAAATGATTGATCCTTCCGTGCTCTGGCTCCTGTTTCTCACTCTGGGTCATGGGGTGCTGGGCTTTCTTGATGATTTCATCAAGGCAGAGAAAAAAAGAAATCTGGGACTTACGGCAAAACAGAAAATGCTGGGGCAGATCATTCTGGCCGTTCTTTTCTGCTGGGGCGTGGTAGATACTCTTCATCTGCCCTATTCCATTGCCATTCCCTTTACGAATATGGATGTTTCCATCGGACTTCTGTATTATCCCTTCGTGGTTCTTGTCATTGTAGGTGCATCCAATGCGGTAAACCTGACAGACGGCCTTGACGGGCTGGCTTCCGGCTGCTGCGTCATTGCTTTTTCCGCCTATGCGCTGTACTGCTATATGACAGGCTTCAACGATCTGGGATATTTCATCATCATTTTGGCAGGCGCCTGCATCGGCTTCCTTTTCTTCAATTACCATCCCGCCAAGATCTTCATGGGGGACACCGGTTCCCTGGCTCTGGGCGGCGCCATTGCAGGTATTTCCGTCATGACCAGGACGGAGCTTCTTCTTATTTTCCTGGGCATGATTTTCGTACTGGAAGCGCTTTCCGTCATTATCCAGGTGGCTTCTTTCCAGCTCACCGGAAAAAGGGTATTCAAGATGAGCCCTCTTCACCATCATTTTGAGCTCTGCGGATGGAGCGAGGTCCATGTGGTATGGGCTTTCTGGATTTTTGAGGGGATTGCTGCCTGTGTGAGCCTGCTTTTGGCTATTCGGGCCTTATAAGACTATTCATCTCTGTGCTTTTGAATTGTCAGGCTGCTGCCTGATTCCATGGGGAGGTAAATTATGAAAAGTGTATTGATTCTCGGCGCCGGCATCAGCGGTTTGGGAGCTGCCCATGTGCTTCTCCGCCATAATGTGAACGTGCTGATTTCCGATTTAAAAGATTCTATCCATGATAGAAAGGAAAAGGATGCATTAACGGAACTGGGGGCATCCTTCAGATTCGGTCCCCAGTCTCTGGATCTTCTTGACGGCGTGGATACGGTGGTTGTGTCCCCGGTTATCCCAAGGGAGAATCCGGTGGTAGCGGAAGCCTTCAAAAGGCATATTGATGTGATCAGCGAAGTGGAACTGGCGTATCGGGTGACAAAGGCGCCCATTCTGGCCATTACAGGCACCAATGGTAAAACCACCACTACCACTCTCCTTGGGAGCATGGTCAGCAAAAGCGGACGCCCCTTTGCCCTGGCAGGCAATCTGGGCATTTCCCTCAGTCGGGAAGCGGAGCTTGTACCGGCTGACGGTGTGATTGCCGCTGAAGTTTCCAGTTTCCAGCTGGAATTTATTAAGACCTTCAAACCCAGGGCCGCCGTGATTTTAAACATTACGCCGGACCATCTGGAAAGGCACCATACCATGGAAGCCTATGTGGCTGCCAAGGCCAGGATTTTTGAAAATATGGACAAATCGGACTGCCTCCTTCTGAATGCGGAGGATTCCTATACGCCGGAGCTTAAAAAGCAGGCGGAAACCCATACCCATGTATGCCTCCTTTCCACCCGCCACGAAGTGGAAGAGGGCGCCTTCCTTGACGGGGATGTGCTTGTCATCCGCAGACAGGGAAAGGAAATCCCGCTCCTGCATACAGGAGAAATGAAACTCAAAGGCATGCAGAATTATGAAGATGCCCTGGCCGCTTCCTTCCTTGCCTATGAGGGGGGAGTGCCGGTGGATGTCATCATTTCCGTGCTGAAGGATTTCACTTCCCTTCCCAACCGGATTGAATATGTCCGCACTCTTCATGATGTGGAGTATTATAACGATTCCAAGGCTACCAATACGGACGCTGCGGAAAAGGGCATGAGCGCCTTCGGTAAACCGGTGATCCTTATTGCCGGCGGCTATGACAAGGGCACGCCCCTTGAAGAATTTATGGCGGAAGTTAAGAAGCACACAAAGCATCTGATCCTTTTGGGCGCGGCAGCCGACCGTTTTGAAAAGGCGGCGAAAAAAGCAGGAGTTTCTTCTATTCACCGGGTGTCTTCCATGAAGGAAGCGGTTATTACCGGGCAGAAACTGGCTGAAGCAGGGGATATTGTTATCCTTTCTCCGGCCTGCTCTTCCTTTGATATGTACCACAATATGGAAGAACGGGGCATGGATTTCAAACGTATTGTTAAAAGTCTGACCTGACGGGGGAGTTATGAAACGAATTATTCTATCCGGCGGTGGTACCGGCGGGCATATCTATCCCGCCATCACCATTGCCCGTGAAATTTCCAAACTGGAGGATGTGGAGTTCCTCTTTGTGGGCACCCCCAATGGCATGGAGTCCAGAATCGTTCCGAAGGAAGGGTTCAAATTCGCCTCTATTCCCGCCTACGGTTTGAAGCGGTCCTTCACACCGAAGAATCTTGCTATCCTCATGAAAACCGCAGGCAGCCTTTTCAAGGCAAGGTCCATTCTGAAACATTTCAATCCCGATGTGGTCATAGGAACCGGCGGATACGTGTGCGGCCCCATCCTCATGGCGGCGGCCCTCTCCCACATTCCCACCCTTATCCAGGAGCAGAATGTGATTCCCGGAATTACCAATAAAATCCTCTCCCACGTGGTAGATACCATTGCCCTTGGTTACGAGGAGGCCAAAATGCGTTTTCCCCGTCCGGAGAAATGCGTTTATACAGGGAATCCTATCCGCCCCGATATTATCGAGGCAAAGCGGGAGGAAGCCCGCCGTGAGCTGGGCATATCGCCTGACACCTTCATGGTGCTCATCACAGGCGGCAGCCGGGGCGCCCGTTCCATCAACACGGCCATGGAAGGGGTGCACCGTCATTTCAAAGACGACAGTCACCTCTGCCTTTACCATGTTACGGGCACCCTGGAATATGATAAAATAATAGAGGCGGTGCACGCCGACAAAGACGGCAGGGTAGGGAAGGCAGGACGGATCGTGAAGTACGAGTACCATATGCCCCGGGCTCTGGCAGCGGCGGATCTTATTATCTGCCGTGCCGGTGCGGTGAGCTTGGCTGAACTGGCAGCCCGCGGACTGCCGGCCATCCTCATTCCCTATCCCTATGCAGCAGAAGATCACCAGACCTTCAATGCCAGGGTTTTTGTGGCGGCAGGAGCGGCCAAAATGATTGTGGACAAGTATCTCACTGACAAAGAACTGATCCAGGATATTTCCTACCTGAAGGAAACACCGTCCACCCTGCGCAGTATGTCCGATGCTTCCGCAGGACTTGGAAAAATCCATGCCGGCAGGGATATTGCCTGTCTGGCACTTCAGCTTGCTGAAAAAAGGGAGCACAAGTGATGAATCTTAACGAATATACAAATTTTCATTTTATCGGTATCGGCGGCATGGGCATGCGGGCCCTGGCTGAAATCCTGCTGGAAAAGGGATATTCCGTTTCCGGTTCCGATATGGCCAGCTCTCCGGTGCTTGAAAATTTCCGGAAAAGAGGGGCTTCCATTTATATCGGCCATGATGCTTCCCATGTGAAAGGGGAGGGCTGCGTGGTCATTTCATCCGCCATTTCCAAAGATAATCCGGAGCTTGTGGAAGCCGAAAAGAAGGGGCTTCCTGTATTCCACCGGTCCGATGTACTGGCGGCCCTCATTCTTGCCGGAAAGGGTATTTCCGTAGCCGGAGCTCATGGAAAATCCACCACCTCCGGTATGCTGGGACAGATTTTCTACGAAGCAGGCACGGATCCTACCATTGTTCTGGGCGCTGCAGCTGACTACATTCATGGAAACTCCATCTGCGGCAAAGGGGACTATGTCATTGCCGAAGCCGATGAAAGCGATGGCTCCTTCCTGAAATTTAAAAATTACATCACCGTAGTAACCAATGTGGAAGATGACCATCTGGACCATTACGGCAGTGTGGAAAACATCCGCAGCGCCTTTGCGGATTTTGTAAATCATATTTCCTATGATGACGGCGCCGCTTTCCTCTGCCTTGACAGCGAAGGGGTAAGGGCGATTCTTCCGAAGATTCATAAGAAGGTGATTACCTTCGGCCTGGATGAGAAGGCGGATGTGGAGGCCCTTCATCCCCGCTACGAAAACCGGTTCCTCTGCTACGATGCGAAGGTTTTCGGCAAGGTGCTTGGCACGGTACGTCTCCAGGTGCCTGGTCTTCACAACGTGCGGGACTCCCTTGGCGCCCTGGCGGCGGCCCTCTACTGCGGCATCCCTTTTGAAAAGGCGGCTGAGTCCCTGTCCCGCTTCTGCGGCGTGAAGAGACGGTTTGAAACGAAGTACAGAAACGACGACCTCTGGGTCGTGGACGACTACGCCCACCATCCTACGGAAATCAAAGCGACCCTCAAAGCAGCCAGGGAAACGGGAAACCACCGTATTCTCTGCGCTTTCCAGCCTCACCGCTATTCCCGTACCAAACTGCTCAGGGATGAATTCGCAGAAGCCTTTGACGAGGGGGATATCCTTTTCTTTACCGATATTTATGCGGCCAGTGAGGAGAAGATTCCCGGCGTGGACGGTCATACCATCCCGGATGCGGTTAAAGCCCGCCACCCTGAAAAGGATATCCGCTATGTTCCTTCGGTGGATGATGTGGCAGAGGCCATCTATAAGACCCTTCGCAGGGGGGACCTGGTGATTACCATGGGTGCCGGCAGCATTACCGGGGCAGGCGGAAAACTCGTTCAGTTATTAAAAGAAAAGGGAATGCCAAGTGATTAATAAAGAAACGAAAATAGTGGTCCTCATGGGCGGTCCTTCTACGGAAGCGGAAGTTTCCAGAAATACGGGCACTGCCATTGCAGAGGCCCTGGAATCCATCGGTTATACGGTGATTCCTATGGAATATGATCCTCACCATGTGGTGGAAAATCTGAAAAAGGCGGAAGCGGAAGTGGTGTTTATCGCCCTCCATGGCAAGTATGGAGAAGATGGCACTATCCAGAGCGTATTGGAGCTGGCTCGGATCCCCTATACCGGTTCTGGTGTCACTTCCTCCGCTATTACCATGGATAAAATTATGAGCAGCCACCTGTTCAAGCAGGCAGGCCTTCCCATGGCCCATTCCCGTCCTTACTTCCTGAAGGACGGCAGGGATGCGGTCATTTCTTCCATTCTTTCCGAATTTTCCTTTCCGGTGGTGCTGAAACCGGCCTGCGAAGGTTCCACCATCGGTATCGAAATCGTGAAGAATAAAGAAGATCTTCCCGCTGCAGTGGACAGAGTTTTCAAGGTGGAAGGACGTATCCTGGCGGAAGACTATCTGGCAGGCGGCGAATTCACCGTATCCGTGCTTGACGGCAGGGCTCTTCCGGTGATTGAAATCTGTCCCCATTCCGGACAGTATGACTACCACTCCAAGTACACCAAAGGCGCTACGGACTATATTGTGCCTGCTCCCATTTCAAAGGAGCTTTCAGAGGAAATGAGCCGTATTGCGGAAGAAGGCTACCGGATCTGCGAATGCAGCGGCGCCGTGCGCTTTGATTTCAAAACAGACAAAGAGGGACATCCTTTTGTACTGGAAGCCAATTCCATTCCCGGCATGACTTCCACCAGTCTTGTGCCCAAGGCCGCCGCAGCGGATGGTATTTCCTTCCCCAGGCTCTGCGAAATGATACTGATGGAAGCTGGCCTTGATAAAGTCTGACGGGACATCATTATGGATAATTTTAAAAGCTTCAACGATTTCCTGAAGGAACAGCATGGAAACCCCGAGGGATTTCCCGAAAAGCCGAAGGTGGAGGAGCCGCCGGAAGAGATAGTCCCACCGGAAGATAGGCCTTCGGTGAGGAAAAAAGGCCGGCATCATGCTGTCCATCACGGCAGGGGAAAGGCTTATGCTGCCGGCGGTCTGGCAGTAGCGGCAGCTGCAGTGCTCTCCCTCTTTTTCCTTCCCATTCCCCTGGGGTATATAGACCTCAGAGGCACCGATGTGCTTACGGTGGATGACGTTATTTTTGAAGGGCGCATCCGTGAGCCGGTGAATGTTCTGCAGGTGAGCTCTTCCAGGCTGGAGGAGCGGCTTTCCAAAGATATCCGTCTGTCCACCGTGTCCGTAAGCCGGAGATTTCCCTTTGTACTGGAAGTGGATGTGACGGACAGGATACCTCTTGCCATTGTGCAGGACCAGTTTGGCTATGCCTTTCTGGATAAGGACGGCATGGTGATGGATACGACCCAGTCCATTAAGAAGGTGAACGTGCCGCTCATTACAGGAAAGAGGATGGGAAATCTCCTTCTGGGAGATTCGGTAGCCGGCGGTGAACTGGATGCGGCCCTTGATTTCCTTAACCACCTTTCTCCCGAAGGGCTTCGTGTCTTTTCGGAAATCAACATAGGCAACGGGGATGACATCAAAGCCTATACCCGAGACGGCATTACGGTGCGTCTGGGCAGCGGACCCGATATGGCGGGACAGGCAAAACTGGCGGAAAATATGGTTGGCGACGTGAAGGCCCGGGGTCTTTCTGTGGAATACCTGGACGCCAATCCGGCATCCCCTTTCATCAAGCTGAAAAAATAAATAAAAATCTGCCTCTTTCCCCGTTATAACTGTAGCGAACTTGTGCAAAGTATTGTACAATGTAAGATATGATTATCTTGATAAGAAGATGACTATCAGAATGAATAATGAAACAAAAAGTCAATCTCATGACGCAGAGGATCCTAAAGGAGGAGCGAACATGGAACAGTCTGAAATTGCTAAAATTAAAGTAATCGGTGTAGGCGGCGGCGGAAATAACGCTGTCAACCGTATGATTGATGAAGAAGTAAAGGGCGTTGAATTCATCGCTGTCAATACAGAACTGCAGGTACTGAACAAGTCTGAAGCGGAAACCAAGATCCAGATCGGCGAAAAGCTGACCAAAGGTCTTGGCGCCGGCGCAAAACCGGAAGTAGGGGAACAGGCTGCGGAAGAATCCCGCGAAGATCTGACCAAAGCTTTAACCGGCGCAGACATGGTATTTGTCACTGCCGGCATGGGCGGCGGCACCGGCACCGGCGCGGCTCCTGTAGCTGCACAGTGCGCCAGAGAACTGGGCGCTCTGACCATCGCCGTAGTCACCAAGCCATTCAGCTTCGAAGGTAAAGTAAGAGCAAAGAATGCTGCCGAAGGCATTGAAAGACTGAAGCAGAACGTTGATGCTATCCTGGTGGTTCCGAATGACAAACTGATGAGCATTATCGACAAGAAGACATCCATTAAAGATGCTTTCAAGACGGCTGATGACGTACTTCGTCAGGGCATCCAGGGTATTTCCGACCTTATTACCGTACCCGGCATTATCAACCTGGACTTTGCAGACGTGAGAACTATTATGAGCGATCAGGGCGACGCCCTCATGGGTATCGGCATCGGCACCGGCGACAACCGTGCCAGCGATGCAGCTACCATGGCCATCAACAGCCCCCTGCTTGAAAGAAGCATCGAAGGCGCCAAGGGCATCATTATCAACATTACCGGCAACGAAGACCTGGGCCTCTTTGAAATCAACGAAGCTTCCCAGATTATTACGGAAGCGGCAGATCCCGATGCCAACATCATCTGGGGTACTTCCGTAGACCCGGATTTGGACAATGATACCGTGAAGATTACTGTTATTGCCACCGGTTTCGGCGACAAGAAGAAATCTCCGGCTCCTGCCGGCGGCAACCGTTTCAGCAATGCGGTACGTCCGGCAACAGGCATCGCGGTTCCTGAATTTCTGAGAAAATAAGACTGACTCAGGGTCCCGGGCCGGATGGGGAAACAGTGATTGTATGATGCAAAGGGTTCCCCCATGTCTGATTTTAGAGAAAACCGCCGACGGGCCATCAGATTTACAGAAAGCCACACCGCAGATGCAGTGTGGCTTTTTCTTCCCATTCTAAAAACGGGGCCTGTACCGGTTTCCGCTTTTCACGGCAAGGAGAATGATTATGAAATGTCCCTACTGCAGCAGCCCTGATACCAAAGTGACCGATTCCCGTGATACCGACGACGGCGCGTCTATCCGCCGGCGCCGCCAGTGTCTGGCCTGCGGGCGGCGCTTTACCACCTATGAAACCATAGAACAGCTTCCCATCCGGGTCATTAAGAAAAACGGAAGCCGTGAACTGTTCGACCGCAATAAGCTGAGAAGCGGCCTTGTCAGGGCCTGTGAAAAAAGGAATATTACCTCAGCCCAGATTGAAGACATAGTGAATCGGGTGGAAAAGAAAATCCGGAATGAATTAAAGCAGGAAGTTTCCTCTGTGGAAATCGGCAACCTGGTGATGAATGAGCTGAAAGGTCTGGATCAGGTGGCCTATGTGCGCTTTGCCTCCGTGTACAGGGAATTCAAGGACATCGGGAGCTTTATGAGCGAACTGGAAGCTCTTATGAAAAATCACAAGGAACATTGATTCATCCCTCAATCTGCATCCTGAAAACAAAAGTATTTCATTTCTCCGGAGAAAGAGGATTCGAATGAACATTAAAACTATAGAAACTGTTTTTGACGACCATGCAAGAGTGCTGGAAAAAAGCAGAGCTTTATTTCCCGTCATCCTTTCCATGGCAGATATCTGCCGGAAGGCCCTTGAAAGCGGTCATAAAATCCTTATCTGCGGCAATGGAGGAAGCGCTGCTGATGCCCAGCATATAGCCGCTGAATTTGTAGGCCGTTTCCACAATGAACGAATTTCCCTTCCTTCCATTGCCCTTACCACCGATACATCCATCCTTACCGCCGTGGCCAATGACTACAGCTATGACTACGTGTTTGCTCGTCAGGTGGAAGGCCTTGGAAATGAAGGGGATGTGCTCTGGGGGATTTCCACCAGCGGGAATAGCAGAAATGTGAATGAAGCCCTGAAAACGGCAGCAGATAAAGGCCTGGTTACCATTGGTTCCACCGGCAGGACCGGAGGCGAAATGGTTTCCCTCTGCCGGGAAACGCTGGTGGTGCCTTCTGATGTGACCGCAAGAATCCAGGAAATCCATATGCTTTCCGCCCACATTATCTGCCAGCTCATTGATGATATGGACTGGAAGCAATGAAAAAGAAAGCCATATTTTTTGACCGGGATGGCGTACTGAATGAAGACACCGGATACCTCCATTCCATGAAGGACCTCATTTGGGTCAAAGGGGCCAGAGAAGCAGCGGCCCGCCTTACAAAGGAAGGCTGGCTCCTTTTTGTGGTGACTAACCAGAGCGGCGTGGCTCGGGGTTATTATACAGAAGAGGACGTTATCCGGCTCCATGAGGAAATGAATGAGGAAATAGGAAAATTCGGTGGAAAGATTACGGAATTCTTCTACTGTCCCCATCTGCCTGGAGCTCCCGTTGCCCGCTACGACAGGGTTTGCAGCTGCAGGAAACCGGCGCCCGGCATGATTCTTACTGCCCTGTCCAGGTACGGTCTGGACAGGGAACGCTGCTTCCTCTTCGGAGACGGTGAAAGGGATATAGAAGCAGCCAAAAGGGCCGGAATCCGTGGATTTCTGTTTCCCGGAGGCAATCTGGATGATTTCATCAGGAAAGTACTGCCCCCTGTAAAGGATTAAAATGAAAAAAGACTATCAAAATATTCTGATTATAAAAATGAGCTCTCTGGGGGATATTATCCATGCTCTGCCTTCCCTCTACGTGCTCCGTAAGACATACCCCAAGGCCCGGATCACCTGGGCAGTGCACCCCGCCTTTGCCGGTATTCTTCCGGGCAAACCCTGGATTGATGAAATCTACCTGGTGGACAGGAAGAGAATCCGGCAGCTTTCTTATCTTCGGGAAGTGCACCGGGACCTCAAGGCAAGACATTTTGATCTGGTCATCGACCTGCAGATGATTGCCAAAAGCGCCATCATTTCCTTCCTTTCCGGCTGCAGCCATCGTATCGGATACCAGGACGGCAGGGAAGGGAGTTTCCTGGCCAGCCGCCCTATCAGCGGTCCTCACAGGAAGGGACATATTATCGAGCAGCTTCTGGATGTTATGCGCTATCTGGGATGCGATGTGCCGGATATTGAATTCCCTCTCCATGACTACAGCCATGAGCTGGACCAGGTGAAAAAAATGCTTTCGGCAGAAGGCATAGAAGGACCTTATGTGGTGCTTGTCCCCGGTACCAGGGGAGAGGCTAAGAAGTGGCCCGTTCCCTTCTGGGGAAAACTGGCAGATGAGCTTTCAAAGCGGGGAATTTACAATGTGATTTCCGGAACGGCAGGGGAAATGGACATGGGAGAGGCCATTAAGGAATTTTCGCCCTCCGCCTTTACGGTGAATTTGATGGGAAGGACAAACCTTCTCCAGCTGGCCGCTCTGGAAAGACTGGCATCCCTCCATATTTCCAGCGATACAGGCCCTCTTCATATAGCCAATGCGGTTCATACACCCATTTTGGCTCTCTTCGGGCCAACTCTTCCGGATAGAAGCGGCCCCTACGGCAATCCGGACAGCCATGTGCTCATGGCGGATCATCCGGGAACGAAGGAATGCCGTATGGATACTATCCCTGTGGAAAAAGTGCTTCAAAAGGCTCTTGATATATTGGAATCGGATATAGAGGAACAAAATGGAACATATTACCAGCCGAAGCAACCGGTGGATTAAACTGGCCCTCCGGCTCAAGCAGAAGAAGTGGCGGGACAGGGAAGGGCTCTTCCTGCTGGAAGGACTCCGCGGTGTGACCGACGTGCTTTCGCAGCATGTTCGTGATGCTCTCTGTTTTGTGGAAGAAGGGCGCTTCCCCCATGAAACGATGGAGGGTCTAGTGCAGGAAGGGGAAAAACTGCACTGGCTCTTTCTTTCCGTAGATGTAGACATGATGAAACTTCTGTCCGGCACAGAACATGGTCAGGGCATTCTTCTCATCTGTCACAAACAGAACCATGACAAGAAGGAGCTTCTCCGTCCTCTGGACGGGTACTATGTAGTCCTTGACTCCGTGCAGGATCCGGGAAATATGGGAACCATTGTCAGAACCTCGGCGGCAGCAGGCGTTAAAGGGCTGATTCTTACAGAAGGATGTACCGATATATATGCGGAAAAAGTGGTGCGAAGTTCCATGGGATCTATCCTCCGCCTGCCTATATACGAAGGGGTGGATATTTCCTTTTTACAGGATATGAAAGCGCGCTCCGGACTTCCCTTTTACGGTACGGCCCTGCAGAATGGAAGGCCCTATAAGGAAATCGGTTTGGTGGAAAAGGGCGTATTTATTTTTGGAAACGAAGGAAACGGCATAAGGGAAGACATCCTTTCCATGACCGATGAAAATCTGTATATCCCTCTTCCCGGTCATGTGGAGTCCCTTAATGTGTCCATTGCGGCTGCGGTTATTTTATTTCATTTTATCAATTCCTGAGAATTTTCTATCAATAAGGAGGCGCGATTCAATCACTGTCTGCTTTTGTTCTTGAATTTTTATGTAATGCAGGGAATGGAACGATGAGAATAGAGAGCTATTTAAGGAGTCCCATGACAAAGTAGTGTATAAAAATTCTTATAAAAGCAGACTCTGTGAATGAATCAGTGCTTCCGTAATGAAAGCCCTTTTCCCTGCAGAAAGCAGGGGTTATGGATAATGAGGCAGCTATGGTTAAGAAATTGATTGTAAATGCCGATGATTTTGGCATTCACAGTGCAGTAAATAAAGCGGTGTGCCGGGGCTTTGAGTCCGGTATACTCACAAGCACATCCCTTATGGCGGGAGGGACTGCTTTTGATGAGGCAGTTCATCTGGCCCGTGATTTGGACGGAATCGGTATCGGTATCCATCTCACCCTGGTGGGGGGCCTTCCCACCGTACTTCCTCCGGAAGAAGTGCCCAGCCTTACCTGGGAAAACCGCTGTCTGTGCACAGACTATGGGGAACTAATCAGGCGGGATCTGAAAGGCCTTATCCGTATGGATGATGTATATCGGGAATGGGATGCCCAGATACAGAAAATTCTGGACACAGGTCTCCCTGTAACCCATATCGACGGGCACCAGCACATGCATATGTGGAACCATTTTTTCCCTATTGCCCTTACGCTGGCAAAGAAATATCATATTTCCTGCATGAGGGTGCCTGATGAAAAGGTTTTCTTCGGACTTACCCCAACGCCTAAAGGGATTTTCCGCTTTGCAGCAAAAAACGGTCTTTCCCTCATGGCACGGAGCCACCGCCCTGCGCTGAAAGAGGCGGGCATTCATACCAATGACCATTTCTGGGGTATGATGTACGGCGGTCATTTCTATGAACACCGCATGATTTTCATCCTTAACCGCATAGGCGAGGGAATTAGTGAAATCATGTGCCATCCTTCCGCTGACACAGCTGCCATGGAAAAAACCTTCCACTGGGGCTATGAAGGAGAAGAGGAATTGAAAAGTCTCACATCCGCGTCTGTGCGGAATGTTTTGAATGAAAGGAAGATACAGCTCGTTTCCTATCAGGAACTCAAGAAAAGCTGATGATATCCGGGCACTTCTCTTTCTTTATTTACTATGCCTATACCGGCTGAGGAGTGGCTTATA
The DNA here is from genome assembly GCF_937959425.1 of uncultured Dialister sp. Classification (GTDB taxonomy): domain Bacteria; phylum Bacillota; class Negativicutes; order Veillonellales; family Dialisteraceae; genus Dialister. The sequence continues at coordinate 24,577 of NZ_CALGPS010000112.1, read as the reverse complement.
TGACAAAAGAACGGCAGTTTTATCTGGTGGATTTTTCAATCCTGCCGGAAGCGATCAAGAAAACCATCCGGGTGAAGGAAATGCTGAAAAGCGGCTCTTCCGGAACGATTAATGAAGCGGTCCATAAAGTGAATATGAGCCGCAGCGCCTATTATAAATATAAAGACCATGTGGCCTCTGCAGATGATGACAAAGAGGACCGGATTGTAGTATTATTTATAATCATGCAGGATGATATGGCCGTGTTTGGAAGAATTCTCCGGCGCATCGCCAAAGAGAAGCAGGAAGTTCTTTCTGTTAACCGGACAAAGATTTCTGAAAAGCTGTATTCCTCCGTCATTACCCTGAAAACGAAGGAATCGGCGGGAGATATGGAATCGCTGTATGAAGCCTTGAAAGAAACAAAAGGAATCCAGTCGTTGACCATGAAAATAGGGGGAGAATTTAGATGAAAAATATTAATGTCGCACTCCTTGGATTTGGCACTGTAGGCAGTGGTGTGGCCGAAACGATTCGAAAGAACGGCCGCATGATGGAAGATTCCATAGGCTGCCATTTCAACATCAGCCATGTGCTGGTCCGCCATCCTGAAAAATACAGGGATATGGAACTTCTGCAGGGGATTCATCTTACTTCCTCCTTTGAGGATATCATTTCCGATGAATCCATTGATATTGTGATCGAAGTCATGGGCGGCATCCATCCGGCAAAGGAATACATTTTCGAAGCCCTCAATCATCATATCAATGTGGTAAGTGCCAACAAGGACCTGGTAGCCCTTTTCGGACCGGAAATCATGCATACCGCCATGGAAAACCATGTGAATTTCAGCTGCGAGGCCAGCGTAGGCGGCGGCATTCCTATTTTAAGACCCCTTCATGATTCCCTTGCGGCCAATGAAATCGAAAGCATTGTGGGCATTGTGAACGGCACCACCAACTTTATTCTCTCCAATATGGATGATGCGGGCGTCAGCTATGGCGATGCTCTCCGGGTAGCACAGAAAAAGGGCTATGCGGAAGCGGATCCTACTAACGACGTGGCTGGTTATGATGCAGCCAGAAAGCTGGCTATCCTTGCCTCCATCGGTTTCCATGCCAACGTGACCTTTGATGATGTACTGGTGGAAGGCATTGAAAAAATTTCCCAGAACGATGTGCAGTATGCCAGTGAAATGGGATACACCATCAAGCTTCTGGCTGTAGCTATCCGCCAGGACAACGGCATTGCCCTCAACGTGTATCCCGCCTTCGTTCCCAGAAGCCATCCGCTGGCTTCGGTCAAAGGCTCCTACAATGCGATTTATGTAACCGGCAATATGGTGGAGGATGTGATGTTCTACGGCAGGGGCGCCGGTTCCCTTCCTACCGCCAGCGCAGTTATGGGGGATGTAATCAGCACTGCGAAACATATTATGAACCATTCCACCGGCACCGGCATGATGCTGACGGAAACCAAGCGCATTCCTTTCTATTCTTCCCTGAAACTGGAAAACTCCTATTACTTCCGTCTCATCGTTGATGATGTGACCGGCGTTCTTTCACAGATTGCCTCCGCCTACGCAGATAACGATATCAGTATTAAGGAAGTCGTCCAGAAGAGCCGCATTGAAGATGCAGCGGAACTGATGATTATTACGGAAAAGACGCCGAGGGAAAATATTATCCATGTGGAAAAGGCGCTGCAGGTACTGCCCTGCATGCGCCAGGTAGCTAATATCGTGAGGGTTATGGAAGATGACAGAAAATAAAACCTATATCGTAAGAGTGCCTGCCACCACCGCCAATATCGGAAGCGGCTTCGACACACTGGGCATGTCCCTTGGACTTTACAATGTGGTGCAGTTTGTGCCGGAAGAGGGGAAAGCACTGGCCGATACGGATATTTCCGCGGAAGGGGAGGGAGCATCCCAGATTCCATCGGGCCTTGACAACATGATTATCAAGGCCATGGATGAAACTGCCCGCAGGGCAGGGAAAAAAGTGCCCGGAGGAAAAATGTACCTCATCAACCGCATTCCCTTTGCCCGGGGACTTGGGTCATCCTCTGCCGCCATTGCATCCGGTGTATTCCTTGCCAATATGCTTATGGGAGAACCGTTTAACCGGAAGGAAATTCTGGATATTACGGCAGAAATGGAAGGACATCCGGATAATGCGGCCCCTGCTATTTTAGGCGGATTCTGCATGGCTCTCTTAAAAGACGGCTATGTGACAGCAGAGCGCATAGATATTCCTTCCCACTGGAAGGCAGTGGTCACTATTCCTGATTTTGAACTTCATACGGAAAAAGCAAGGGCCGTCCTTCCGGAAAGCTATTCCAGAAGTGATGCGGTCCATAATATCGGCGCCGTTTCCTTCCTGATGGCCGCCTTCATGTACCAGAAACCGGAATATTTAAAGCTGGGACTGGATGATGTGATCCATGTGCCCTACCGACTGGGGCTCATTCCCGGTGCATCCGACGTTATTAGAAATGCGGAACGGGCAGGAGCCTATGGAGCCACCATTTCCGGCTCAGGCCCTACCATTATCGCCTTTGCCCCTGCCGATCTGGCAGACAAGGTGGGCATTGCCATGGTGAACGGTTTTGCGTCCGCCCATATGACTTCCCGATACCTGGTTCTTGACTTTGACCATAACGGCATTATGGCAGTCTGATTTGTACTGACTGTCATGGCAGAAGACGGCCTGCGGGCCGTTTTTTACTGCATTCGGGCCTGGTTAAAGATTTCGTAAAATAGTCTTAGGCTGACAGAGAGCATGGTCCATTTTTATTTTCTATTGACGGACGAGATTTAAATGAGTATACTTATACAGGTATTATCCTAAAATATACTGATTTACATGGATTGGATAAGGAGTCCCGTAGATGAATTTTGAACTCATTGAACATGCACTGCCTATGCTGCTGGTTGGGGCTGGTGTTACCATTGAAATCACCGCAGTCAGCGTAGCCATAGGTTTTTTGATTGGCCTCTTTGTAGGTATTGCCCGCATCTGTCAGGTAAAGATTTTAAGGATTATCGCAGCCGTCTATGCGGACTGCATACGCGGCACACCGCTTCTGGTGCAGATTTTCCTTATTTATTTCGCTCTTCCTATTGTTACGGGACACAGAGTGGAACCCTTTGCCGCTGCGGTAGCAGCCTGCGGCATTAACAGCGGTGCTTATGTTTCCGAAATTTTCAGAGCCGGCATACAGGCTATCGATGTGGGACAGATGGAAGCAGGCCGTTCCCTGGGGCTGACCTGGTGGCAGACCATGTACTATGTTATCCTTCCTCAGGCCGTACGGAATATCCTTCCCCCTCTTGGAAATGAATTTATTGCCATGCTGAAGGATTCTTCCCTGGTATCGGTCATCGGCTTTGAAGAACTGACAAGAAGAGGGCAGCTGATTATTGCCCAGACCTACGGTTCCTTTGAAATCTGGACTACCGTAGCTGTTCTTTACCTCATCATGACACTGGCAATTTCTCGTGTAGTAGCATGGCTGGAAAAGAGATAACTATGGCGGATAAAAAATATTTAATCGAAATCAATCATGTGGGCAAGAAATTCGGCGACCTGACAGTACTGAAAGACATCAGCGTCAAGGTAAAGGAAAAAGAAGTAGTCGTTATTATCGGACCTTCCGGTTCCGGTAAAAGTACGCTCCTGCGCTGCATTAACGGCCTTGAAAAGCCTACAAGCGGCGAAGTCTTCTTTGACGGTATGCCGGTGAACGGTGAAAAAAATATTAACGAAGTACGCACCGAAGTGGGTATGGTATTTCAGCGGTTCAACCTGTTTCCTCATATGACGGTCATCCAGAATCTCATGCTGGCTCCCATGAAGGTCCGTAAAATAAGCAAAAAAGATGCCTATGACCGTGGTATGCACCTTCTGCAGAAGGTAGGGCTGGAAGACAAAGCTGACTATAAGCCTGCCCAGCTCTCAGGCGGCCAGCAGCAGCGGGTGGCCATTGCCAGGGCACTGGCAATGAAGCCGAAGGCCCTGCTTTTCGATGAACCAACCTCTGCCCTGGACCCTGAAATGGTCCACGAAGTTCTGGATGTCATGAAGGAAGTGGCGGAAGAAGGGATGACCATGGTGGTAGTTACCCATGAAATGGGATTTGCCCGTGAAGTGGGGGACAGGGTTCTCTTCATCGACGGCGGCGTTATTGTAGAGCAGGGTACGCCGGATGAAGTATTCAACCATACGAAGGAAGATAGAACAAAGCTGTTCTTGTCCCAGGTTCTTTAATCATTTCTATCAGGCAGTATAACCTGTATATTTATGCATTATGCATCTCCCACAGGCACAGGGAAGGCGGAAAGCCAAAAAAATTCCACCTTTACCTGTGCTTTTATATATTTTGGTTGACGGAATTAATGTTTTATGGTATTGTAAATCTATGCCCAATCGGGGCAATGTAGTAATTTTTTTAGGAGGAATTTCCATGAAAGGTACAGTTAAGTGGTTCAGTGCAGAAAAAGGCTACGGCTTTATTGAAAGAGAAGAAGGCGGCGACGTATTCGTTCATTTCTCCGCTATTCAGGCTGATGGCTTCAAAACACTGAATGAAGGCCAGAAGGTTGATTTTGAAATCATTGATGGTGCAAGAGGACCTCAGGCTGCTAACGTTAAAGTTGAAGGCTGATCACTTACTGAAGCTATATAGCGAAAGTTTCTGAATCTGAAATAAGGGTAAAGCAAAGGCTTTACTCTTTTTTTCATTTCCTGAAACACCTTTCCTTCATATTTCATATTCAATCATTTCTATCATTCTTATAAACTGATAAATGTTTTTAATGATATCTAATTTATATAGATTCAAAGGATTGATTATTATGTAAAATTTAGTATAATAAATATAGAAGGATAAGCATCTGGCTTATTCAAGAAAGGGGGATTTCAATATGGAATTAACTGTTAGAGGAAAAAATCTGGAAATCACTGACGCACTGCATTCTTATGTAGAAAAACACACAGGTAAGATTCAGAGATACTTTGATAAGCCGATCAAGATCAATGTGCTGCTTCGCATTTCGAACATGACAAAAACCTGTGAAGTGACTGTTTTTGTAGACGGCATCATCCTCAGGGGCGTGGAAAAATCCGATGATATGTACAAGTCCATTGATCTGGTTTTTGATAAGGTCGAACGTCAGATTCACAAATATAAGACCCGTCTGGCAAAACGGTTTAAAGAAAGAAACACCCTGAGCCGCCAGTTTGTTGCAGAAAAAGAGACAGCTCCTGCTCCGGATACGGAATTTGAAATTGTAAAGACCAAACATTTCAACATCAGCCCCATGTCTCCGGAGGAAGCAGTTCTCCAGATGAACCTTCTCGGCCACAGTTTCTTCATGTTCTTCAATTCTGAAACGGAAGCCATGGCTGTAGTTTATCGTAGAGACGACGGCAAATACGGCCTCATTGATGCCAATAAATAAATGTCAGCCGTGAAATTTCACGAAAAAGAGCGGAATTTTCCGCTCTTTTTTTGACTATACCGCCTCAGTTTGATAAAATAAACTAGATGTGTATAGCATTGGAATTAGTTGAAACGGAAGACTGATTGTATAAGGAGTTGTTTCCATGTTTGATAAGTTTTTTGACAGGCTGTTTAACGGATCCAACGAAAAAGAAGTAAAGAAGATCCGTAAAATCGTAGAACAGCAGATCAATCCCCTGGAAGAGGGACTGAAGAAGCTGAGCGATTCTTCTCTGGCCAATAAGACCAATGAATTCAAGGCCCGGCTGGCTAAAGGGGAAACGCTGGATGATATCCTTCCGGAAGCTTTTGCGGTAGTCCGCGAAGCATCCCGCCGCGTACTGGGTATGCGCCATTTTGATGTACAGCTTATCGGCGGCATCGTCCTCCATCGCGGCAATATTGCGGAAATGTGCACCGGCGAAGGTAAAACCCTGGTGGCAACGGCGCCTGTTTATCTGAATGCGCTGGAAGGAAAAGGGGTTCATGTCATTACGGTTAATGATTATCTGGCTAAACGAGACAGTGAATGGATGGGCCAGGTTTATAAATTTCTGGGTCTCTCTGTAGGTCTCATTGTCCATGACCTTGATTTCAACCAGAGAAAGATTGCCTATAATTCCGATATTACCTACGGAACGAATAATGAATTCGGTTTTGACTACCTCCGTGACAACATGGTTACGTCCCTGGACCAGATGGTACAGAGGCCTCTGCACTACTGCCTTATCGATGAAGTAGACTCCATTCTTATCGATGAAGCCCGTACACCGCTTATTATTTCCGGCCCGGGACAGAAGTCTACGGATAATTACTATGTCATGGCCAAACTGGTGCCGAAACTGAAAAAGGATGAAGATTACACCATTGATGAAAAGCAGAAAACCGTGGCTCCTACGGAAGCAGGCGTTGCCAAAATGGAAAAACTGCTTCACGTGGAAAATCTCTATGATGCGGAAAACCTGGAACTGAACCATCTTTTCGTACAGGCCCTCCGTGCCCAGACCATGATGCAGCGGGATAAGGACTATGTAGTGAAAGACGGCGAAGTGGTTATTGTCGATGAATTTACAGGCCGTCTCATGTACGGCCGACGCTACTCCGACGGTCTTCACCAGGCCATCGAAGCCAAGGAAGGTCTGGAAGTGCAGCGTGAAAGCCAGACCCTGGCTACCATTACCTTCCAGAACTATTTCAGAATGTATGACAAGCTGGCCGGCATGACCGGTACCGCCAAGACGGAAGAACAGGAATTCATTAAGATTTACGGCCTTCCTGTTATTCAGATTCCTACCAATAAGCCCATCCAGCGCAAGGATCTGCCGGATGTGGTATTCAAGACAAAGAGAGGCAAGTACAAAGCCGTTGTGAAAGAAGTGGAACGGCGTCATGCCACCGGCCAGCCTATACTGATCGGCACCACTTCCATCGAACAGTCCGAAGAGCTCTCTCATATGCTTGATGCTGCTAAGATTCCTCATTCCGTGCTGAACGCCAAGTACCATGAAAAGGAAGCTGCCATCGTAGCCCTGGCAGGCCAGAAGGGGGCTGTAACCATTGCCACCAACATGGCAGGCCGCGGTACCGACATCCAGCTTGGCGAAGGGGTTGCGGAACTGGGAGGCCTGGCTATCATTGGTACGGAACGTCATGAAAGCCGTCGTATCGACAACCAGCTTCGCGGCCGTGCCGGCCGTCAGGGGGACCCGGGATCCAGCCAGTTCTTCCTTTCCCTGGAAGACGACCTGCTCCGCATTTTCGGCGGCGACAACATCAAGAAGTTCATGGAAAAAATGGGCCTTGATGAAGATGAACCTATCAACAGCCGCATGGTATCCAATGCTATCCAGAAAGCGCAGAAACGGGTGGAAGCCAGAAACTTTGACATCCGTAAGTACGTGCTTGAATACGATGACGTAATGAACCAGCAGAGAAAGGTGGTTTATGAACAGCGCCGCCGGATTCTGGAAGGGGAGGATATGAAAGACCAGGTTCTCCGCATGGTGGATACCATTATCGAAAAGGGCATGGAAACCTATGCGGATCCCAAGCTCTATCCGGAAGAATGGGATTTTGCAGGCCTTCTGAAATACAGCGAGAAATATTTCCTCGCTCCCGGCGAAATCAAACTGGAAGAAATTGAAGACATGAGCAGGGAAGAAGTGGAGGACAAACTGAAAACCTGCGCCCATGAAACCTATGAATCCAGAGAAAAATCCATCGGTTCATCCATGATGCGTGAACTGGAAAAGGCAGTCATGCTGAAGGTAGTGGACTCCAAGTGGATGGAGCATCTGGATGACATGGACATGCTGAAGGAAGGCATCGGTCTTCGTTCCTATGGCCAGAGAAACCCCATTGTGGAATACAAAGTGGAAGCCTATGACATTTTTGAAGAAATGCAGCAGGCCATGATAGAGACCATTGTTCTCTATCTCTACCATATCCAGATCCGCTTTGCTACGGATCCGGAAGAACCGCAGCAGGTGCCTGAAGCGCCGAAGGCAGAAGACCACCTGAAAGGGGCAACTGCCCACTATGTAGATGAAAATCCTTCCAATGACTGAAAGTAGAATCAGTCCCTGTAAAAATTTATTCACAAAGAAAGCGAGATGATTATCCAGATGCTGGAAGATTTGAAAAAAACTTTAACAGAACTGCTGAATCACGAAAAAGAAATAAGGGATTCACTTTGACTTACCTCAGCTGAAGGAACGTATCAGAAGTTACGACGTTCAGATGAGTGATCCCACTTTCTGGGATGATGCAGATAAAGCCCGCAAAATTTCCCAGGAAGCGACAGAGGCTAAAGATGCCTATGAAACCTATACGAAGCTCTTTGAAAGGGCAGAAGGACTGAAGGATATTCTGGATCTGGCCATTGAAGAAGATGATCAGTCCATGGAACCGGAAATTTCCAAAGAACTGAATGAGGTTAAAGAAATCATGGACAAGAAGGAAATCGAGCTCCTTCTTTCCGGCAAATATGATGAGAATAATGCCATCCTTACTTTCCACGCCGGTGCCGGCGGTACAGAAGCCCAGGACTGGACGGAAATGCTGATCCGCATGTACATGAAATGGGCGGAAGCTGAAGGTTTTGAATTGGAAGAGCTGAATATGCTCCCCGGTGATGAAGCAGGTATTAAGAGCGCCGAATACATGGTGAAGGGAAAGTATGCCTACGGTTTCCTGAAATCTGAAAAAGGGGTGCACCGGCTTGTCCGTATTTCCCCCTTTGACGCTGCCAAAAGGCGTCATACTTCCTTCTCCGCTGTGGATGTGATGCCTGAGATTGACGATGATGTGGAAGTAGACCTGAACATGGATGACGTGAGAGTGGATTATTACCGCTCCAGCGGTGCCGGCGGTCAGCATATCAACAAGACAAGTTCTGCCGTCCGTATGACCCATATTCCTACAGGTATTGTGGCTGCCTGCCAGAATGAACGGTCCCAGTTCCAGAATAAGGAACAGTGTCTCCGTCTTCTTCGCGCCAAACTCTATGAATTTGAAATGAAAAAGCATGAACAGGAATTGAGTGCTCTGGAAGGCGACCAGCAGGCCATTGAATGGGGAAGCCAGATTCGTTCCTATGTATTCCAGCCCTATACATTGGTGAAGGACAACCGCACCGGTATAGAAACCGGGAATATCCAGGGCGTCATGGATGGGGATCTGGATCCCTTTATCGAAGGCTTCCTTAAAATGAACAAATTTAAAGCCAAAGCAAAATAAAGGATGGATAGAATGAGGGGCATACAAAGCAGCGCCTGCAAGGTGCTGGCAGTCCTGATTTTCATCGGAGTGATCGCTGCAGGGATGATTTCCCTGCAGCGGACCCATATAGAATCGGCTGCTACATCTGTTGAAAATGTATATGATTATTACAACATTATTGACAGCGCATCAGTTGAAAAAAAATCAGCGGATGAGCTGTTTTCGCTGTACAGAAAAAGCGGCGTCACATCGCTGGCTGTGTATGACGAAACACCGGAAAAACTGGTGAATCATGATTTTCTTCGCGTTTACAGGGGCAGTGAATTTGCCTTCAGGAATCCCGGCGTTTCCGGTATTTCTGATTCCAAAATTTACATCCAGCCTGTTCTGACGAAGAAGGGGGAAGCCTATTTTAAAGAAACAGAAGAGTATCTGTCCCTTCTTATGAAAAAGGATGATGTTCGTTCCTTTGAAGTGAACGGTGTGGACACGCTGGAAGTTGATGCAGTCTACAACAAGTTCATGCAGATGGAACTGGGCATTTATGCCGAAACCTTAAAAGATGCGGCATCCCGCGGCTTCTACGTGGTTCTTCGTCCGGGAAATGAAGCTCATGTTTCTAAGACCTATGTGGATCTTTTCCTGAAGAAGCTGGATGCTTCCGACAGGGTGAGCGCCATTATATTCCAGGGCAAGGAAGTGCTTGGCTATAAGGAATATGTAAAATATCTTTCCGATGAACTGAATAAGCGCCATATTCCCATTGCCCTCATTGAAGCGCAGAATCAACTGGGCTTTGAAAGACAGGCGGGAAACCTGGAAATGGCAGTATTTTCGGATTACAATGTGGTTCGCCTTTATGCCATGTCCAAGGATGAGCTCATTAAGCTTGAACCGAAGGAAGCAGCATCCCGTTTCTATATTTCCGATATTGAACGGAATATCCGTATGAACCTTTTCCCATCATTCAAGTTCCCGCTGAACGGCATGTCCCTTTCCGAAACCAACGCCTCCTACATTGCCGAGGTATCTTCCCGTCTGGAAAATCATGGCTTTACTGTAGGAAAGGCATCGGTGATGGAACCCTATTTCCCGCCTAATGCACTTCGGGGTATTGCTATTGTCGGCGCTCTTTCCCTTGTGGTACTGGCTGCCATTCTTCTTTTTCCTGTTCTTACAAAGTATGTATGGGCCCTTGAAATTCTTGGCCTTGCTGTGACAGAAGGCCTTTTCTTGGGGCTTCATTCGGTGATGGTGCTGCAGCTTCTGGCACTGGGAGCGGCTGTATGTACGCCGGTGGTGGTGGTCAGTCTCTTCCTTGCTTACTGCTTAAGGAAAAAGGACACGGCTTTCGAGAACGTGGGCTGGGGAAAACTGCTCCTGGAATCCCTTGTCATTCTCTGGGTATGCGGCCTTCTTTCCCTGGCCGGCGCTGCCTTTGTAAGCGGCCTTCTGGGGGATATCCGTTTCCTTCTGGAAATACAGATTTTCCGCGGGGTCAAACTCACCTTCGTCCTTCCGCTGGTTCTCATTTCTATTGTGTACATCAGGAATTTCCCTTTCTTCGGTCGGGTGGTATCCTCTGATAAAGATTTTATCCGCTTTGTAAAGAAATTCTGCAGTGTGCAGATACGGCTCGGCCTTCTTGTGGGCCTTGGTCTTCTGGCAGTGGTGGGCTATGTGTTTATCGGCAGGAGCGGGAATAATGGAGCCCCGGTTCCCGGATTTGAAATCGCACTTCGTCGTTTCCTTGAAAATGTCATGTATGCCCGTCCTCGGGAAAAGGAATTCCTCTTCGGTCATCCGGCAGTTCTTCTTGCCATGGCTGCTATGTATCGGAAATGGCCGCAGATTCTTCACTATTTCCTTATTGTGGCAGTGACCATCGGACAGGGCTCCATGGTAGAAACCTTCGCCCATATGAGAAGTCCCTATATTCTGAGCTTTATCCGCGGGCTGGATGGTCTTGCAGCAGGAAGCCTTTCCATGATTGCCGCATTGATTGGGGTTATGATTCTCGTACGGCTGACCAAGTTTTTTGGAGAAAGATATGGCAAATTATAAAATCGTCATTTCCGGCTACTATGGATTTAACAATGCCGGCGATGAAGCTATGCTTTCTGCTATTCTGCAGGCTTTAAACCGGACCTTTCATTCTCCTGACATTACCGTTATTTCCGGGAGCCCTCAAAGTACGGCTGAAACCTATGGCGTTCATACGGTGCCCCGTTTCAGCATCGGAGGAATTCTTCGTGCTGTCTTTTCTTCTGATCTCATTATAAGCGGCGGCGGCAGCCTCCTGCAGGATGTGACCAGCTGGAAAAGTATGATTTACTACCTTTCTATCATCACTCTGGGAGTTTTATTTCGTAAGCAGGTTTTTCTTTATTCCCAGGGTATCGGTCCTGTCCGGTATCGGGTAATCCGCATTATCCTGAAGCATGTGCTTAACCATGTGGATGCCATAACAGTAAGGGATAAGGAATCAAAGGGCTTCCTTCAGCGTCTGGGGGTCCGCCGCAAAATCTATACCACTGCCGATGCAGTGTTGTCCCTGGCTCCCGCTGATCTTTCCATAGGAAGAAGGATTTTAAGGGAGAAAGGAATTCCCGAGGGGAAAAAGAAAATCGGCCTTGCCATCAGGTACTGGCATCATTCCAAAGAATGGATGAACCAGCTGAGGAATGCCGTTTGCCGACTGGCAGCTGAGGAAGATGCAGTGATCGTATGCATTCCCATGCAGTTTCCGGAAGATGAAAAAGCGGCGGAATCCATTGGGGTAAATGATGATCATGTATTTTTCCTCAATGAGGATTATTCTATAGAAGAACTCATGTCTATTATTGGTAATATGGATGTTCTTTTGGGAATGCGTCTTCATGCGCTGATTTTCTCGGCGCTCATGCATGTGCCTTTCCTTGGCATTTCCTACGATCCCAAGATAGATAATTTTCTGGCCCTTATCGGACAGAAGCCGTCCACATCTGTTCAGCACATGGATGGTGAGAAGTTGTATAATGATACTTGTAGAATCCTTTTTTCCGGACTTGCACCGGAAGACTGGAAGAAGGTGGAAGCTCTCTGTGAGAGAGCTTCTCTCAATGTCCAGATTTTAAAAAGTCTTGTTACTCATAAGGAGGAAAACCCATGAGTCACCTTTCTGCAGAAGAATCTGTTTTTCTTAAGGCTAAGGCGAAACAGATCCGTATCGACATTTTGAAAATGATTACAAAGGCCAATTCCGGCCATACGGGAGGTTCCTTATCCATTGCGGACCTTCTCACCCTTCTTTATTTCAAAGAAATGAATGTGGACCCGAATTCTCCCCATAAGGCTGACCGTGACCGTCTTGTCCTTTCCAAGGGGCATGCAGCTCCTGCCATGTATGCATGTCTGGCAGAAAAGGGATATTTCCCAATGGAAGAACTTTCTCATCTCCGCCAGGCCGGTCATATGCTGCAGGGGCATCCTGACATGAAGCATACTCCCGGCGTGGATATGACCACCGGTTCCCTGGGCCAGGGTATCAGTGCAGCCTGCGGCATGGCTCTTGCCAGCAAAATGGACAATGCTTCCTGGCGTGTTTATGCAGTCCTCGGTGACGGTGAACTGGAAGAAGGGCAGGTATGGGAAGCAGCCATGTATGCAGCCCATTACAAGCTGGACCATCTCACTGCCTTTGTGGATAACAACGGCCTTCAGATTGACGGTCCCATTACAGAAGTTATGTCCTCTCTTCCCATTGGCGACAAATTCAGGGCTTTTGGCTGGCATGTAATCGAAACGGACGGCCATGACATGGAAAAACTGCATAATGCCATTGAAGAAGCAAAGACTGTGAAAGGGCAGCCTACCATGATTGTGATGAAGACAGTCAAGGGAAAAGGGGTTCCTGAAATTGAAAACCAGGTAGGCTGGCATGGCAAGGCACCGACGGAAGAAGAATGTGAAAGATTTATTAAACAGGTGGAGGCAGAATAATGGGTAAGGCAACTCGTGATGCATACGGCGAAGCTCTGAAGGAACTGGGAGCTGTAAATCCTGATATTGTGGTGTTGGATGCAGATCTGTCTGCTTCTACCAAAACCCAGGTCTTTGCGAAAGCCTATCCGGACCGTTTCTTCGATACCGGTATTGCCGAAGCCAATATGATGGGGGTTGCTGCCGGTTTGGCAGCTGCCGGCAAAATTCCTTTTGCCTCCACCTTTGCTGTATTCGGCGCCGGCAGAGCCTATGAACAGATTCGCAATTCCATCTGCTATCCGAAGCTGAATGTGAAAGTGGCAGTTACCCATGCCGGACTTACGGTAGGCGAAGACGGCGCTACCCACCAGATGCTGGAAGACATTACCCTCATGCGCGCTCTCCCCAACATGACGGTTATTGTACCGGCAGATGCAGCTGAAACAAAGGCAGCAGTAAAATGGGCAGCTTCCTATAAGGGACCGGTTTATATCCGTATGGGCCGTGCTAAGTGTGATGACATCATGCCGGAAGACGAACCCTTTGTTCCCGGTAAAAGTACTACCCTGAAAGAGGGCAGCGATGTAACTTTCATTACCTGCGGCATCATGACTGCCAAAGCCCTGAAAGCTGCTGAAACCCTTGAAAAACAGGGAATTTCTGCCAGAGTCATCAACATGAGCTCCATTAAGCCCATAGATGAAGAAGCCATTGTAAAGGCGGCAGAAGAAACCGGTGCCATTGTCACTGCAGAAGAGCATACGGTAAAAGGCGGCCTCGGCGGCGCCGTGGCAGAAGTTCTCGCCCTGAAGAAGCCTTGTCTTATGGACATGGTAGGTACGGAAGATACCTTTGGTCAATCCGGCAAGGCCGATGAATTACTTGAAGTGTATGGACTCACTGCAGAGCACCTTGTTTCCTCTGCTCTGCATCTGATCAGCAGAAAGTGAGGATTGGATGATTACATTTGATCATGTATCATTACAATATGATGCCAAACATACTGCGCTGAAAGATATGAGCATTCATATCGACAAGGGGGAGTTTGTATTTGTGGTAGGCCCCAGCGGTGCCGGAAAGTCTACCTTTGTCAAAGTGCTGACTCATGAACTGATTCCTGAGTCGGGCACAGTAGTTGTAAATGGAATCAATATTACGAAACTGAAAAGGAGCAAAGTCCCTTACTACAGGAGAACTCTTGGAATTGTTTTCCAGGATTTTCGTCTCCTTTCTGAAAAAACGGTGTTTGACAATATTGCCTTTGTCCTTCGAGTAACCGGAGCTAAAAGCCGTGAAATCAAGGAACGGGTCAACCGGGTGCTGGATCTGGTAGGCCTTAGAAATAAGGCAAAGGAGCTGCCATCCAAACTTTCCGGTGGGGAACAGCAGCGAGTGGCCATTGCCAGGGCTCTGGTGAATCAGCCCATTCTCCTTATTGCCGACGAACCTACAGGAAATCTTGATCCCGTCACTTCCGAAGAGATCATGAAGCTTTTTAATGAAATCAATCATATGGGTACCACCATCATCATGGTGACCCATAACAAGGACCTGGTCAATGCCATGCATAAGCGGGTCATCAACATTGAAGACGGACGCATTATTGCAGACCAGGAAAAAGGGGGATATCATTTACATGTTTAGTTCTCTTGGCTACTTCTGGAAAGAGACTTTTTATTCCCTCTTCAGAAATAAATTTATGGCAGTGGCTTCCGTTCTTACGGTTACTCTGTCCATGTTCATTCTAGGCGTTTTCCTCTGTGCCGTGCTGAATATCAATCACATGGCCACATACCTGGAAAACCAGGTCGAAATGACAGTGTATCTGAAAGACGGCCTTACGACGGATCAGGTTATGACAGTAGGGAAGAAGCTGAAAGCTCTGCCGGATTTGAAGGAAATCAAATTTACCAACAAAGACCAGGCCATGGCTGAATTTAAAAAACGGCTGGGAGACCAGCAGGGAATTCTGGATGCCATCAACGGTAATCCGCTGCCTTCTTCCTATTCCACCTCCTTTGCTACGCCGGCTTCATTGAAAAATGCAGTGAATATCGTGACAAAGTATCAGGAAGTGGATTCCGTGCAGTATGGTCAGGATATTATTGAGCAGCTCTACAAGGTGGCCCAGGTCATCCGAATCGGCGGCATTATCCTCATCGTATTCCTGGCAGGTGCCGAACTCTTTATTATTTCCAATACCATTCGTCTTACCGTATTTGCCAGACGCCGTGAAATTCAGATTATGAAGTACGTAGGTGCAACTAACGGTTTCATTCGCTGGCCCTTCATTTTCGAGGGTATGATTATCGGTTTCCTTGGATCCGGCCTTGCTTCCTTTATCCTTTGGGAAGGGTACAAAATGGTGCTTATGGAAATGACAAAAGCAGGTCTTGTATTTATTCCCATGATTTCTCTCTGGCCCTTTATTGGTTATATTACGGTTATGCTGCTGGCAGCCGGTGTTATTATCGGTATCCTTGGCAGTACCATTTCTCTTCGCAAATATATGAAGGTGTAAAGGCCTATGAAAAGAACAACATATATGGCCTCCCTGCTGACCATTTCTCTTCTGCTGGGCGGACAGGCTCTTTCCATGCCCTCCTATGCCGACGACCTGGACGACCAGGTGCAGGACCTGCAGGGGCAGATCGATTCATCCCGTTTGGAACAGGAAAACTGGCAGCAGGTTATTGAAGATGTAAGCGCAAAGTTGAAGCAGATCCAGGCCGACCTGGATGCAGCAAATGCACGCCTTCAGGGAATACGAAATAAACAGGCAGAAATCAATGCACAGATCGTAGCGACCCAGAATGAAATCGTTAAGATGGAAGCCTACCTGAAAACCAGGCAAAATGTATTAAACCGCCGAGTCCGCGCTATCTATATGCATGGACAGCTGAACTATCTGGAAGTCATTCTCGGTGCCAACAGCTTCAGCGATTTTGCTAACCGGGTGGAACTTCTAAAGCGAATTATCCGCTCCGATTACAATCTGATTCTTGAAATACAGAAGCAGAAAGCAGCTATTGAAGCCAAGAAGGCTCAGCTGGAAGAAGACAAACGTCAGCTGGACGCTCTGGCGGCGGAAGCTGAAAAGACGCAGAAAGAAATTGCATCTAAGAAAGCCGAACAGCAGAAGGTGCTTGATGCAGCCAAGAGCAATAAGGCAGCTGCAGCCCAGATGGAACAGGATTTGAATGCCCAGCTGGCTTCTGTGAGAAACCTGATTCAGCAGCGTCTGGCTGCGGCGGAAGCTGCCAGACAGGCGGCTCAGCAGGCAGCTGCCAGCGATGATGGAGGCGGTGGTGGCAGTGATGATAACTACGTACAGGGAACCGGCGCCATGGGCTGGCCCTGCAGCGGCCCCATCACATCACCTTTCGGTTATCGAACTCATCCTATTTTCGGAACCACCATTTTCCATGCAGGTATTGATATCGGTGTGGACTATGGTACGCCTATTCATGCAGCTGACAGTGGCGTGGTGGTATATTCCGGATGGATTTCCGGTTACGGTAATGCTGTCATTATTGATCATGGCGGCGGTGTCTCCACATTGTATGGACACAACCAGTCTTTGGCTGTATCGGAAGGCCAGTCCGTATCCAAAGGTTCTGTTATTGCCTATGCCGGCTCTACCGGCAATTCCACAGGTCCTCACTGCCACTTTGAAGTGGATGTGAATGGTTCTCCTGTGAATCCCATGGGGTATCTCTGATGCATAAAACGTGGAAATTTTTGGAAAAGTCCCATTGGAAATGGGGCTTTTCCTTTATTGGCGGCATAATTATCTGCACGGGAGCAGTCATTTACGGCGGCGCATACTGGCTGACGGGAGGTCATCCGGACAGCTTTTTTCATTTTCTTTATACTTACCGTATGGTGAAAGAAAATTACTTCCGGCCCATCGATGAAGATGCCTTATGGCAGGGCGCTTCCCGGGGAATGCTCTCCGGTCTTGATGATCCCTATTCCACCCTCCTTTCCGGAGATTCCTATAATTCCTTTATGGAAACCACCAATGGAGAATACGGCGGAATCGGTGTGGTCATGGGGGCTGACGCTGACGGAGATATCCGGATTTTCAATGTTTTTCCGGACAGTGCTGCAGAAAAGGCAGGCATTCAGAGCGGAGATCTCATTCTTTCCGTAGACGGCAAAGGGGTGGATGCGCTGGGGCTTACCGGCGCCGCCCAGGCTGTGCGCGGCGAAAATGGCACAGAGGTGACTCTTGCCCTTTCCCGAAACGGGGAACCTCTTACGATTCAGGTTACCCGTTCCAACGTAAGCCTTCCTACGGTTTTAGGGAGGATGGTCAAAGAAAATATTGGCTATATCCATATTTTTAGTTTCAGCAGACACACGCCTGATGAGTTTAGAAAGCAGCTTACAGGCTTGAAAGACCAGGGCTGTGAAAAACTGATTATTGATCTCCGCATGAATCCCGGCGGCATGATTGACTCTGTAGTGGCAGTGGCAGACCAGATTCTGACCGGCGGTACCGTAGTAAGTTATCATACCAGGCATCATGGCAGTGAGAAATTTACCATTAAGGGAATCGAAGAACCTATGCCCATGGTTATCCTCATAGATAAGAACAGCGCCAGCGCTTCTGAAATCTTAGCCGGTGCCGTGCAGGATAAAAAAGAAGGTACCATTATGGGAGAAACCAGCTTTGGCAAGGGTACGGTTCAGGCTGTGTATCCTGACGGCAGCCATGAAGCACTTAAAATATCTATTGCTGAATACAGGACTGCTGCCGGGCGGATTATTGACAAAAAAGGGATTGTTCCTGATATTCCCGTGAAACAGACAGGCCGGCCTTTCAGTCTGACTTCCGACAATGTACTTCAAAAAGCTATTGATGTACTCATGGGAATGGAAGCGGCACAGGAAAAATAAAATCATTATGTTATGATAAAAACCGCAGCTCCTTGGACTGCGGTTTTTGGACTGTGGGATGTCTGCTCATTTAAGATGGCCATTATTATCTCAACATCCCTTTATTCCTAAACTTTTTTCCTTTCTCAGGCCTTGGCATGTTATAATAACAATGTAATATTTTGTCATTTTTTGAGTGAGGTATATATATGTTTATTGATAGAGCAAAAATCATTGTTGTTTCCGGTGCCGGCGGAGATGGCATGGTTTCCTTCCGCAGAGAGAAATATGTGCCCCGGGGCGGTCCCAGCGGTGGAGACGGCGGCAAAGGCGGTTCCGTGATTATCCGGGCTGATGGCAGTCTGAATACGTTGATTAATTTCCGGCGTCACCGGAAATTTGCTGCCAAAGCCGGTGCCAATGGCGGCGCCAAGGAAATGTTTGGTAAAAACGGAGAAGACGTGTATGTGGATGTGCCGCTGGGAACCATGGTTTATGATGACCGCGCCGGAGAGCTTTTGGCAGACATGACCCAGGACGGACAGCAGGTTACGGTGGTGAAAGGCGGCCATGGGGGCAGAGGTAATTCCCATTTTGCCACATCCGCTGTTCGCGCGCCTACTTATGCGGAAAAAGGGGAACCGGGGGAAGAAAAGATTCTTCGTCTTGAACTGAAGATTTTGGCCGATGTGGGGCTTCTTGGTTTTCCCTCTGTAGGCAAGTCCAGCCTCCTTCGCAAAGTGTCCGGTGCCAGACCGGAAGTGGCGGCTTACCATTTCACCACATTAACTCCTATACTTGGTGTGGTCAGCCTGGATGCAGAACGCAGCTTTGTTATGGCCGATATCCCTGGACTTATCGAAGGTGCCAGCCAGGGCACAGGCCTGGGAGACGAATTCCTGCGCCATGTAGAACGGACCAAAGTTCTGATTCACGTGCTGGATGCAGCAGGCAGTGAAGGCCGGGATCCTATCAATGATTTCCACATTATTAATAATGAACTGGAACTTTACAGTCCGGAACTTGTTAAAAAGAAACAGATTGTTGCAGCCAATAAGACCGACCTGATTGATGATCCTTCCAAGCTGGAAAGTCTTCGAAGGGAAATCGAAGGGGAAGGCTATCTCTTTTTCCCCATCTGTACTCTTACAGGAGAAGGGCTGAAGCCTCTTCTGGAAGCAGCATGGAAGATTCTGCAGGAAGTACCGGATGTAACTTTTGAAAATCCGGAAAAGGCCATTGTCTATGAAGTGCCTAAGGACGAATTCCTGATTGAAAAGAAGGATGACGTTTTCTATGTAAAGGGAAAACGGGTGGAGAAACTGGTGGGTATGACCAATTTCGAAGACTATGTGTCTATGCGCCGTTTTGAGAGGGCCTGGCGTTTTATGGGCCTTGACAAGCTTCTCAAAAAGGAAGGGATACAGGAAGGTGACACCGTAAATCTTTATGGTGTGGAATTTACCTATGCCGACAGCAGGGATGTTTCGGAAGATGAAGACAAGTAAGGGAGATATGTATGCTGACAGGTAAGCAGAAGCAGTATTTAAAAAGTGAAGCGGTGAATCTTCCCGCCTATGTACAGATTGGAAAGGAAGGAATGACCTCTGCTGTGATTCAAAGCGTGGAGGATGTACTTCTGGCCCGTGAACTTGTTAAAGTGAAGATTAACCAGAATTCTGATGAAGATATCCGTGATACCGCAGGAATTCTTGCAGAGAAGCTGGATTGTGAAATCGTGCAGATTATCGGACGGAACTGCATCCTTTTCAAACAGAAGGAAAAGAAGTCCCACTATGAGCTCCCCTGATACCCTGTTCCGTAAGGCGATTCCCCGGATGAAGCGCATTGTGGTCAAGGTGGGGACCAGTTCCCTGACCTATGACAACGGCAAAATCAATCTTCGGTTTCTTGACCATCTGGCAAGGCAGATTTCTGATTTAAAAAACAGGGGACTGCAGGTTATTCTTGTCACATCCGGTGCCATCGGCATAGGTTTCCCTGAACTGGGCTTTAAGGAAAAACCGGCCTATCTTCCCTATAAGCAGGCGTCCGCTGCTGTAGGTCAGGGTATATTAATGAATATCTATGAGCATTTATTCCGCGAATACGGTCATGTAGTGGGGCAGCTCCTCTTTACCAAAGGGGATGCGGTGAATTCCAAACGTTATCTTCATATGCATGGAACCCTTCTATCCCTTTTGGAACTCGGTGCCGTTCCTATCATTAACGAAAATGATGCTGTGACCGCCGATGAAATCAAAATTGGGGACAATGATACCCTTTCTGCTATTGTTGCCAGTATAGCAGAAGCGGATCTGCTCATTATCCTGTCGGATATTGATGGACTTTATGATTCGGATCCCCGAAAGAATAAAAATGCCCGCCTTATCCACGAAGTGCCTGTTTTCACCCGTGATATTTTCCGCATGGCCGGCGGTGCCGGTACATCCCAGGGAACTGGCGGCATGTATACGAAAATACAGGCTGCGGAAATCTGTGTTCATTCCGGTATAGATATGGTCATTGCCAAAAGCACCATACCGGAAGTGCTTGAGCGGATTATGGACGGTGAGAATATCGGAACCTTTTTCAAAGGGGAAAATGTACATCCCCAGCTAAAGAAAAGGGATATTATCATCGGGACTGCAGTCAAAGGAAAGATTTTTGTGGATGAAGGATGCCGCCAGGCTCTTCTAACGAAAGGCTCCAGCCTGCTTCCTGTCGGAATTATCGGCACGGAAGGCCATTTTTCTGAAGGAGATACGGTGGCTGTCTTCTGTCAAAACGACGAAGTTGCCCGGGGAATCACCCATTACAGCAGCGAAGACATTGGACTGATAAAGGGACTTCACACAGAACAGCTGAAGGAAGGACTGGGAATGGAACCGCCCTATGATACGGTGATTCACAGGGACAATCTTCTGGTGATGAAATAACTATGAAATTTTCTGAAAAAGCCGGATGGCTTGTTTATTATTATACGAAGCATCCCAAAGGACGTTTTGAGCTGTCCCATATACTTGAGCTCCTGGGGTTCCTGCTGGTATGCATCATGATTTCGGAAGCGGTGTTATATGTATGGTTAAACGGATAGGCCTGTTTGGCGGTTCTTTCAACCCCATTCATATTGGTCATCTGGTGATTGCGGAAGCTGCCTGGCAGGAGTTTGGACTGGAAAAAGTCATTTTTATCCCTTCGGGTGACACGCCTAATAAGGATATGCATCATATTGATAAATTTGACCGATACAACATGGTAAAGGAAGCGATAAAGAACAATCCCCGCTTTGAACTGTCTCCGGTAGAACGTGACCGCAGCGGCCCATCCTATACGGTGGACACCGTGCACATCCTGAAAGACGAGCTTGGACCGTCCTATGAATTTTATTTTATCTGCGGTACCGATGCCCTGGCTGATCTTCCTACATGGAAATACAACCGGGAGCTGCTTTCCTGCTGTCATTTCATCTGTGCCAGCCGGCCGGGGAATGAAGAAAAGCTTCGTCAGTCTGTTGACTACTTCGGGAAACTGGGAGAAGAGAAAATCCATTTCCTCCTTACGCCGGAATTGGATATTTCCTCTACCATACTGAGAAATCTTTTGGAACATCATAAATCTGTCCGTTATTTTATACCGGACAGTGTTATTTCTTTTATTGAGTCACATCATCTCTATGAAGGGTCAAATTATGGAGCTTAAAGATATACAAAACGATTTGCAAATTGTTCTTTCACCAAAACGCTTTCGCCACAGCCGGGGAGTGGCAGAGACAGCCAGACATCTGGCAGAAAAATATGGTGCTGATGCACACAAGGCTTATGCAGCCGGATGGGTTCATGACTGTGCGAAGGAGCTTTCTCTTACAGAAATGCAGCATATTGTACAGGAAGCCGGTATCAAAGCTGACAAGTATCTTTTATCCAGCCGTGCTCTTCTTCACGGACCGGCTGGGAGTGTCCTGACAGAGACTAAATATGGTATTTCTGACAGGGATATTCAAAGCGCTGTCTATTTCCATACCACCGGTCATCCTGATATGACCCTTCTTGAAAAAATCATTTTTCTGGCCGATTATATTGAGCCGTCCCGGGACTTTCCCGGCGTAGATAAGCTGCGGAAACTGGCGGAAATTGATTTGGATGAAGCACTGCTTGCTGCCTATGATTCCACTATTTCCCATTTGCTGGACCAGAAAGCCTATATCTATGATCTAACATTTACAGGACGGAATGATTTAATTCTGAAGCTGAAAGAGAAAACGAATGAAAACAAATAAACGTGGTAAATTAAAAGTAAGGAAATTAATCCTCTTTCTTATTCTGTCTCTGGCAGCTGCGGTCATTCTGATTATTGGCATCTGCAAAGGCGTTTCTTATGCCCTTGGAAAGGTGGATAACGGAAATACTCCCATTTCTTATTACCTTCTCCTCGGTACCGACAGAGAATCAGGAAGCGAAGCCGATGCCATCCTGCTGGCTGCCTGGAACAGGCAGGATAAAGAAGTGACATTGATTTCCATCCCTCCCAATACAAAATTGGCCCGTCAGGAAAAGAAAAATCAGTTAATCCGTACGACCTTTACCGAAGGGGGTTCAGAGGAAACAAAGAGCGCCGTGGAAAATCTTCTTCATCTTCGAATCGACAAGTATGCGGTGTTTGATTATTCCAATTTCAAAGAGTATCTGAATCAGATAGGCGGCGCAGATCTTTATGTGGAAAAGAGTATGGACCATCAGGACAGGGAAGGGGAGACGGATATTCGCATTCGTCAGGGATATCAGAATCTGGATGGAGAAAATGCTCTTGGTTATGTACGGTATCTGGATTCAAAAAATGGGGAAATTGACCGCATCCAGCGTCAGGAACGGCTTATGAAGACCATGATTCATACAATGAAGGATCATATGGCTTTTTACAACTGGTTCTTTTTCCACCATCACTGGACCGCGGAGGAAACAAATATTACCAATGGAGAGGCCGCTTCCCTGGCTTATACATTGACTTCCTATCCGGAAGAAAATTTCCATTTCTCCATTCTTCCCGGAGAAACGCAGAAGATTAATAAAGTAGATACCTGGGTTATCAATCCGGTGGAAGTGCAGAAAACCCTTGCCCAAACCATTGGATCTGATAATCAGTGATTACCAATATTACAAAGGAGTTAATTTATGGAAAAAAATATAGAAATTATCTGTAAAGCATTATCGTCTAAAAAGAGTGTACTCATCCGCGTCTTAAATGTTCGCGGGTTAACCAGTATTGCCGATGATTTTATTTTGGCCACTACCAGAAATAAAAAGCAGGCCCAGGCAGCAGCCGATGAGGTGGAAGAAAAGGCTGCAGCAATTGGTCTGCACCCCCTTCGCCGGGAAGGATACCAGGAAGGTGACTGGATTCTCCTTGATTTCGGAGATATTATCGTTCACATTTTTACCGATGAAGAAAGACGGCGCTATGACTTTGACACCCTGTGGAAAGAAGCAGCGGTAGAGGAATATCATGAAACTGGGGATGAAGATGAATAAAGAAGATGAATCCGGTCTGGGTCCCATGCACCTTCGGGAAAATTCTCTGGCAGAGCTTTCCGTAAACAGAGTGACCGAACTGGGCGCTTTTCTTGACGCCGGTACAGGGAACACATCTGATGATATCCTTCTTCACCGGGGTCAGCAGACAAGACCGGTCAAAGAAGGAGAAAGAGTCCAGGTATTTCTTTATCACGACCCGCACCATCGTCTGACTGCCAGCATGCGGTTGCCACAGATACCGGTTGGCGGCATTGGCTATGCTCCCGTCATGCTGACTACCCGTTTCGGTGCGTTTATCGATGTGGGCACAGAAAGAGGCATCTTTCTGCCCTTCTCCCAAATGGAAGAAAGAGTGGAAGAAGGGCAGACTATATGGGTCAAAATGTATGTTGATAAGACCGGGCGGCTGGCAGTAACTATGAAAGTGGAGGAAGATATCCGTAAAATTGCCCTCCCGGCTGCAGGAATCAAAGTGGGGGATATGGTATCCGGTACCGTTTACAACAAAACAAGAGAAGGGATTTTCCTTATTACCCGCCAGCGCTGGATTGCATTTCTCCACAGGGATGAAGTGAACAGACCGATTCATATGGGTGATGAAGTGGAAGGACGGGTGGCCTATATAAGAAAAGACGGGCATTTGAACATTTCTCTCCGCCCACAGAAAGAGAAGTCCATGGAAGGGGACATGCAGATGCTCATTGAGTATATGACCCGCCACCAGGGAACCCTTCCCTTCACAGACCAGTCTGATCCTGCTCTTATCAAAGCATCCCTTGGCATCAGCAAATCCGCCTTCAAAAGGGCAGTGGGCCATCTTCTCAAGTTGAAAAAGATTTCCATGAAAGAAGGAAAAATTACTCTTCTCTAAGAAATCCTGATGTGACAGAATCATATGTTGTGAAATTAAAAAAGCAGGAACCGAATGATTCCTGCTTTTTTATAGTAAACGACAAAAGTAGCTTTACTTAAAGCTGCACAACGACCTAAGCTGG
>NZ_CALGPS010000111.1 GCF_937959425.1 uncultured Dialister sp. | reverse complement strand
CATTCAAAATGACAACTTTTTTTCGGTCGATGCCTTAACGCAATAGCATTGCCCTATTCAGGGGGGGGGAGAATATGCCACTCTACACTTCCCTATAGACTCAAGTAGCACAATGCTGAGCGTCCATAGTGCCCCCTGAACAGGGGGAAAGGTGGTGGTGCAGCCACCAAAGGGGGTGCGCCTTTCCATCGCCCGCCAGGGCGGTTGTATGGTTTTACTAGCTCACTAGTACACCAGACCAGCCCACCAGCTCACTAAACAATACCGGTTGGCAGTAAATGGCCCGTCTTCAATGTTCCCCCTTATCCTGCCACCTTTGCCTGAAGTTTCCCTATCCAGGCATTTCATGGCAAAGCAAAAAGGCTGTGAAAAAACGCATGGCATTTTTTCACAGCCTCCGGTCATATGATTTCATCCTTATTCATAATGGAGCGCATCGATGGGATTCAGTCTTGCCGCTTTTTGGGCAGGATAGAGGCCGAAGATGAGACCGATGAATACGGAGAAGAAGAAGGAGCCCACGATAGGCGTCACCGAGAGTACGGTAGGCAGGGAGGATACCAGAGGAATGGCCTTTGATATGGCGATGCCTATGAAGACGCCTATGAGGCCGCCGGCCACGCTGACTGTCACCGATTCGATGAGGAACTGGACAATGATCATGTTGTAGGTGGCGCCCAGTGCTTTGCGGATACCGATTTCCCTTGTTCTTTCGGTGACGGATACAAGCATGATGTTCATAATGCCGATACCGCCTACGAGAAGGGAAATGGCAGCAATGCTGCCCAGGAAAATGGTGAGGGTCTGGGTGGTGGATTTCATGGTTTCCATGAGGTCCTGGGAATTCTGGATGGAGAAATCGTCTTCCTTCCCCGTCTGGATGCGATGGCGGGTGCGAAGAAGATTGGTCACATCCGATTCGATCTGGGACAGGTCATTGGCATTGTCGGAGGAAATGACGATGTTGTTCACGTAGGTAATGTGCATCATTCTTTCCTGTACCGTGGTGAAGGGAATGAGGATGCGATCGTCCTGGTCCATGAAGGAATATCCCTTTTCTTCCAGTTCACCGATGACGGTGAATGGATTGCCGTTGATGCGGATTTTCTGGCCGATAGGCGATTCTTCGCCGAAAAGGCCATTGGCCACGGTTTTACCGATAATGCACACCCTTGCCCGGGCGTTGTATTCCTTATTTGTCCAGAAACGGCCTTCCGCCACGTTCAGACTGGACAGGGTGGCATAGTCCTCGGTGCAGCCATACACCCGGGTGGTCCAGTTTTTGTTTCCATTAACCACCAGATAGCTGGTGGTTACCAGAGGCGCCGCATAGACGATATTCGGCAGGTTTTTAATGGCCAGGTAGTCCTTGTAGGTCAGAGTCTGCAGGGAGCCTGCGGCGGCACGGATGCCCGGTTTTCTGCCGGTGCCGGGGGTAATGGTGATAGTATTGGACCCCAGGCTGGAAATATCACCTTCGATCTTGTTCTGCACGCCGTAACCGATGGACATGAGGGCAATCACTGCCGCCACGCCAATGATAATGCCCAGCATGGTGAGAAGAGACCGCATTTTATTGCTTACAATAGAGCCCCAGGCCATAAATATGCTTTCAATATATATGTTCGTCATGGCAGAGGCCCCCTGATATCCTTACTGATATGGCCGTCAGACAAAATGACGTGCCTGCCTGCATAGCCGGCCACGTCCAGTTCATGGGTAACAAGGATGATGGTCTTCCCCTCTTCATAGAGTTTGGTGAAGATTTCCATCACTTCCCTGGTGGAACGACTGTCCAGGTTGCCGGTAGGTTCATCGGCCATAATGATAGCTGGGTCATTGATGAGAGCCCGAGCGATGGCCACGCGCTGCCGCTGACCGCCGGACATTTCCGCCGGCATATGGCCCAGGCGGTCGCCAAGGCCTACGGATTCCAGCATTTTACTGGCCCTTTCTTTTCTTTCCTTTTTATAAAGGCCGCCGTAAATCATGGGAAGGATGACATTATCCAGAGCAGACAGACGGGGAAGGAGATTAAAGCTTTGGAAGACGAATCCGATTTTCCTGTTTCTTGTATAGGCCAGTTCGCTGTCACTCAGGTTGGCCACTTCTCTCCCGTCCAGGAGGTAGGAGCCCCTGGTAGGACGGTCAAGACAGCCCAGAATATTCATCAGCGTGGATTTGCCTGCGCCGGATGGGCCCATAATGGAGACGAACTCCCCTTTTCGGATGGACAGGTCGATATGGGTCAGTACCGGCACTTCTTCTTTGCCGATGTAGTAACTCTTGCCAATGCCTGCGAGGCGGATGACCTCTTTTTCATCTGCGGAAACCATGATTATAACCCCGGCCCGGGTCCACGCTTATTTTTGTTCGTAGGCGTAGACTTTTCCTGGGAAACGGAACCGCTGACTACGATTTCATCGCCCTCGTGGAGACCGTCCAGGATTTCCACTTCCTTATCAGTGGTAATGCCTGTGGTCACATAGGCCTTCGTCACACCGTCCCCGTCTTTCACATACACATAAGACCCTTCCGAATCACTCCGGATGGCTGTCACCGGCACCTCAAGGGCATTGTCACTTTCCCTGCCGTGGATAGTAGCCCTGGCAGTCATGGAAGGATAGAGACCCTCCAGCTCGTCCTGGTTAATTTCCACATACACCGTGTAATACACCACGGAGGAAGAAGAACTGGAAGAGGAGCTGGAAGAAGAATACTGCTTCTTGGAAATATCGGTTACCATGCCGTGGAAAGTCCTGTTCGGATAGGCGTCTACCGTGAAATCCACATTCTGTCCGACCTTCACTTCACCGATATCCGTTTCATCCACCAGAAGTTCGATACGCATGGCAGAAAGATCTGCCACCCGCACAATCACCATCTGGCTGGAGAGCCCCTGGGAAACAGTTTCCCCTTCTTTCATGGGTTCGCCGATGACCACGCCGTCCATAGGCGAAGTGATGACCGTATCATTTACATCGGCCTGGGCCTTATCGTAGGCAGCCTGGGCATTTCTGTACTCCAGGCGGGCATTATCCATTTCCTGATAGGAAATGGCTCCCTGATTGTACAGGGCATTCAGACGATTGAAATAGGACTCCTTGTTTTCCAGTGTATTCTGCGCCTGCTTCATGGTAGACGTAAGGGCCTTCGACTCGATGGTGGCCAGCACCTGCCCCTTCGTCACCTTCTCGTTCTGCTTCACATACACCTTCTCCAAAGTGCCCGATGCAGTGGCAGACAGATCTACACTGTTATCCGGCTCAATAGTGCCGGTGGCATCTACAGTAAGCATTACATTATCCCGCTTCACCGTGCCCAGCGTATAAGTTTCCTTCTTTGCCTGGTGGGTATGGTTATACCAGTACCATCCCCCGCCCAGCGCAAGGACAATAATCAATACTACAGCGATGAGTACCTTTTTCTTCATACTACCGCCTCCTTACATGAATAATAAATGAAATAAGATGTCCCCAGATTGTTATATTATATCACGAAGAGCAGCAAAGTTTACATACCAAAGATAATCGCCTTATCAAAAAGAGTCTGTGAAGAAACAAATATTTCTTCACAGACCCTCTGAGAGAAGTAAATCCTTAAAGAAGCACCGATGAATCAGCCAAACTGGAAAGCCACCTTGCCAAGCACATGGTCCACCGGCACCGGGCCGATGAAACGGCTGTCGGAACTGTGATTGCGGTTATCCCCCATCACAAATACCATGCCCTCAGGCACCGTATAGGAACCATCCATGGAAAATTCCATAGGCTCATGGATATAAGGTTCATCCAGCTCATTCCCGTTGCGATACACATGGCCGTTCTTAAACTCCAGCTTGTCTCCTCCCTTGCCGATGACACGCTTCACCCATACATTATGCCCCTGGGAAGACTTGTCAAAAATGGCGATATAATTCTTCAAAGGCTCATCCAGATCATCCATCCAGGACCGTTCCCGATGGGTACGGCTGTCAATGATTACAATATCCCCATAATTAGGCATCTCACGCAGCACATGGCTGATTTTGGAAACGATGAGATACTCCCCGTTCTTCAGGGTAGGATACATGGACTCACCGGATACCTTGGTAGGGACGAAAAGAAAGATATGAATCACCATGGCCAGAAACAGGGCCACCACGAGGGAATAAATCCAATCTAAAACTTCATGCATGAAATTCTCCTTTGTATGTACATTTGAAATAATCACTCCGCGTATGTTTCATTGTACAACATCAGCCCTCATTCTGCCAGTTTTTAAATGGAGCCGATCGGCGGCATGGGTTCAGAGGGTTCCCTCCCCCACCCTATTGTGCCCCCGCTTGCGGGGGAAAGGTGGTGCGCTAGCACCAAAGGGGGTGGGCCCGTAGGGCCCGTGGGGAGGGG
>NZ_CALGPS010000110.1 GCF_937959425.1 uncultured Dialister sp. | reverse complement strand
GGAAGTCCGGCGCAGCCGGATAGGGGGTGGCCGACGAAGTCGGCCAATTCGGCAGGATGATACATGGAGAGATGAGACATAAATGCTGCAAGCCATTCCGGCGCTCCCCCTTTGGTGCTTGGCGGCACCACCTTCCCCCCGCAGGCGGGGGGACAACAAAGCTCCGTGAAGCAGTTCTTTCAAATGTGGCGCTAAGTAAAGCGCGGGTTGTTCTGCTCCCGCTTGCGGGGTGGCAAGCGAACACGATTCATAGGGGAGCGGTAGCGACCTGAGAATCGTGTGAGACGCTTTCCCGTGGAGAAGTCCCGCGCAGCGGGAAAGGGGGAATGCTTTTCCACGGGCCGAAGGCCCGGTTGGCTTGTTTCCCTTCGCGCCGCAGGCGCGGTTGTATGGTTTTATAAAAAATAGGCGCCTTTTTATTTTAAAGGCGCCCACCACTGCCGCGAAGCGGCATATAAAATTCATTGCCCGAAGGGCAATCCACAACCTTCGGGCCCAAAGGGCCCGTCAAACCTAAAAACCTTCCGGCCCAAAGGGCAGGTCAAACTTTAGAACCTTCAGCGCCCCTATTTCCTGCTGAAAAACCGCACCATACTATCAGGAATATCCTTCTTCCGCAACATGGTGGGGAGATCCTCCCTATCCATGGCCTCTCCCTTTTCGGAAAGGAGGGTATCCATGTAGGACGCCGCCGCCAGTTTGTCTTCCTTATCCTTCACATCCGCCTTCAGCTGCTCCACGTGACTCCGAAGGAGCGCTTCCCGCTGGGGGCGGGTGGCCGGGCCCTGGAGGTAGAGGGACAGGAACTGGCTGATTTCCTGGATGGACATATCCACGTTCCGGAAGAACTGGATGAGCCGGAGGAGGGCGATGTCCCGGTCCGTGAAGATACGGACGCCGCCTACGCTCCTTCTCACGAACTGGAGCAGCCCCTTTTTGTCATAAAAGCGGAGCGTGGTGGCCGGAATGCCGGTGAGATCCACCACGTCCTTCATAGTATATAAACGTTCCGCCATAGGATTACCTCGATCATTGTCTTACAAAAAAACTGTGGCAGGGATAACTCATGGTGCAGTTCCCTCCTCCAACAGTGACTTCAGTATAGCCCCTAGAGCAGAGAACCTGTCAATAGTACATCGGGGGGGGGTAGAAGTGTATTCTATTTATGAAATTTTAACGTAAAAGTGTAGCATACCATTTCCTGTCTCATGGAAATCAGATAAAATTTTTTTATATCGACTAAGAGTCATTTCTTATATCCGGGAAGAAATCACGAAAAACAGGGGAAAAATAGATACTTAGAGTAAGGTGCATAGTAGTAGACTGAGGCGCGGAGTCCGGTTATTGCGGCATTTTTTCGGAAATGATACCGTAAATACAGTCACAGGAAGGAGGCCCCCTCCCTATGGCGGACGGACAGTAAGAGAAAAAAAGCAGGCAGAGGAAACACGGTCACTCGCGCATAGGCTTTCTATCTGAACTCCTGAAAAAACAAAGGGCTCGGTTTTCTCTATTGTTTATTTCAAAGGAGCGAAGAACTATGAAAAAGATTCTCGCAATCGCTGCTGTAGCAGCACTCACCGCTGGCGTATCCGCTTACGCAGCAAATCCATTCTCCGATGTTTCCACCGATGACTGGGCATACCAGGCAGTATCCGACCTCTCCGACCAGGGCGTCGTAGAAGGCTATCCGGATGGCACCTTCAAAGGCGAAAGAAACATTACCCGTTATGAACTGGCTCAGATCATTGCCCGCCTCATGGCAAAAGAAGACCAGCTGAACGCTGAACAGCGTGCAACCCTTGATAAACTGGCTGGCGAATACGCTGACGAACTGGCTAACCTGGGCGTTCGCGTTTCCAACCTGGAAAAGAAAGTCGGCAACCTCTACTGGTCCGGCGATGCTCGTATGCGTTACCAGGATAAGACCCTTAATAAAGATGACAGCTGGAATGGCCGTATCCGTATCAACGTACGTGGCCAGGTTAACGACTCCACCTATGTACAGGGCCGTTTCCTGAACGAAATGAACTTCAAAGACAGTGCTTCTTCTGATACCTCCATGGATCAGTTGTATGTAAATCACAACTTCGGTAAAGACTTTGCAGTACGTCTTGGCCGTCAGCCCATCGCATTCGGTGACCAGGCAGGCTGGCTGAGCAATGGTCATGAAGGCTATGATGGCGTACAGGCTGCTTACAACAATGGCAAGCTGTCCCTGACCACCGGCTATGGCCAGTTCAACAACCAGTACGGCGATTTCTCTGAACCACACTACAAACTGAACAAAGATGGTGACGCTGTTGTAGAAGACAACAACGATGCTGATTTCTACTTTGCACGCGGTGCTTTTGACTTCGGCTTTGCTAAACTGGGCGTAGATTACATTTCCTATCAGGATAAACATGGCGCTACCTATGTTGATGGCGAAGGTGAAGATACTGCAAACAAAGTAGACTTCAAGGGAACAAAACCGGAACTCTTCGGCGTAAACCTGAATGTTCCTGTTCAGCAGTTCAACGTATTTGGTGAATACTGGAAGAACACCACCGCTCCGAGCGGACTGAAAGACACCGCTTGGAATGCAGGCCTCTCCTACGGCGCAGCTAACTGGAAGAAACCGGGCACCTGGGATCTCTCCGTTGCATACAACAGCGTAGGCAATGCTGTATACCTCGGCGACACCGGCTGGCAGACCAACATTCTTGACGCAGTTTACAAAGCTGACAGACTGAAATTCTGGAATGCTATGGCTAACGTAACCCTCCAGAAGAACGTTCAGCTCCATGCTGAATATGCATTCGCAGCTGACGCTGACAAGGGTGCAGATCCGGACGATGCTTGGACCGTTTCCCTGAACTACAAATTCTAATTTCTGAAAAGAAAATAGAATCTGGTTTCATAAACAAGAAAGAAGCTCTCGAAAGAGGGCTTCTTTTTTTGCTGCTTTCCGTAGAGTCCTGGGAAGTGGAGGACAGATGGAAGAAATGGTAAATGTTGAATGGTAAATGGTAAATGAAGGTGGGCGCTTTTTTGAACACGCCCTTTGGGCGTGAGGGTTCAGATGGTGCAGAAGGTGCAGAGGGTTCAAAGGGGAAAGGCAGGCGCCTGCCGGCGATCCTCTGAACTTGCCTCCCCCTGCCTGCAGGGGGAGGGGAACCACTATGTACTTTAAACTGGCCTATCCCTGCCTGCAGGGGGAGGGGGACCACGATAGTGGTGGAAGGGGTTGTTACAGGGAGAGATGAGACATAAATGCTGCAAGCCATTTCGGCGCTGCCCCCTTTGGTGCCTGC
>NZ_CALGPS010000109.1 GCF_937959425.1 uncultured Dialister sp. | reverse complement strand
ACACAGCAGGTAAAGGCAGAGAGGCCTATTCTGTCCCCTGAATAGGGGAAAGTCCCGCGAAGCGGGATAAGGGGTGGCCGCCGTAGGTGGCCAATCCTGCAGAAAAGTTATATGGAGAGATGAGTCATCAGTATTCTCAGCATGGAGGAAGAGGCCCCTTTGGTGCCTTACGGCACCACCTTTCCCCCAGCTTCGCTGGTGGCACTATGGATGCTGAACATTGTGCTACATGACACAGCAGGTAAAGGCAGAGAGGCCTATTCTGTCCCCTGAATAGGGGAAAGTCCTGCGAAGCGGGATAGGGGGTAGCCACCGGAGGTGGCTAATTCAGCAGAAAAGTAACATGGAGAGATGAGTCAAAAGCATTCTTCGCGTAGAGGCCCCCCTTTGGTGGCTGGCGCCACCACCTTTCCCCCGCTAAAGCGGGGGCACTATGTGTGCTGTGCATTGAGCCACATGACTCAACAGGATAGCGTAGAGAGGTTTTATTCTGCCCCCTGAATAGGGGTGGCAAGGGAACTGGATTCGTAGGGAGCCGTAAGGCGACTGAGAATCCAGTGACACGCTTCCCTTTGGGTAAGTCCGGCGCAGCCGGATAGGGGGTGGCCACCGTAGGCGGCCAATTCAGCACAATGGTATAACGTACTATTGACTCTTATTTCTTCATATTCCGATTTTGAGGAATCCATCATGACTACACCGGAAAAGACCACTTTAAGAAAAAGAGCCCGCAGCATGAGGCAGAACATGACGCCACAGGAACTGAAATTATGGCTGTTCTGCTTAAAAAGATTTCCCTTTCATTTCCGAAGACAGGATGTAAAATCGCCATTTATTGCTGATTTTACCTGTCGAAAAGCAAAATTAGTTATAGAGATTGATGGTACACAGCATTACTCAGACTGTGGTAAAAGCTATGATGAATGGCGAAGCGGGAAATTGAATGAAAAAGGATATATGGTGCTTCGCTTTACCAATGAAGATATAGAGAAAAGATTTGCTGTTGTTTGTGATATGGTGCTTAAAATTACGACAGCAAGAGTGATGGAGTTAGAAAAAGAATGAGCACCAAAAGCATTCCCAGCACTGAGAAGGCACCCCCTTTGGTGCCTTACGGCACCACCTTTCCCCCGCTGAAGCGGGGGCACTATGGGTGCTGTACATTGTGCCAT
>NZ_CALGPS010000108.1 GCF_937959425.1 uncultured Dialister sp. | reverse complement strand
ACAGGTAAATCCACGATGCTACAAATGTGAGGTCACTTCATATTATCTAGCCCACCAGCCCACCAGCTCACTATTTCCCCATTTCCACCACTTTTCCTCCGTCAAACATTTTCTCCGTCCCTGTTACCAGGGTCTGGATTTCCTGTTTTTTCAGGAAGGAGAGGAGGGCTTCTCTTCTTTCTCTGTCCAGTTCGCTTCCTATGTCATCCAGGAGGAGCACCGGGTATTCCCCCGTTTCTTCCCGGATGAATTCCATTTCCGAAAGTTTCATGGAAAGGATGGCGGTGCGCTGCTGGCCCTGGGAGCCGTAGGCAGAGATATCAAGGCCGTTCAGAAGGAAGCGGAGGTCGTCCCTGTGGGGACCGATGGAGGTGTGGCAGAAGCGGGCGTCTTCTTCCCTTCGTTGGGAGAGCTGCTCTAAAAACCATTCCATGTCATAGCGGGGGCTGCTGCTCCCCTGCTGGATGTATCGGATGGCCAGGCTTTCTTTGCTGCCGGTGAGCTGTTCTTCCATGGCCGGCACGGTCCGGTTCATTTTCTCTGTAGTTTCCAGTCTTTTTTTCACCAGGTAGGAAGCGGAGGCGGCAATCTGCATGTCCCACATGTCCAGGTCCGGTTTCCTGCCGGTGGCCTGGGCGTTTTTAAGGGCGCTGTTCCGCTGCTGCACGGCCCGGCTGTAACGGAGGAATTCTTCGTAGTACCTGGGGGAGACCTGGGAAATTTCCATGTCCATGAACCGGCGCCGCAGCTGGGGAGCGCCTTTGATGAGCTGCAGCTCGTCGGGGGTGAAGAGGACGGTGCGGAAAAGGCCCACCAGTTCTTTTTTGCGGATGGCCGTGTCGTTCAGGAAAATCTTTTTCCCCTGGCTTCTAGTGAGCCTGATTTTGATGGTCTGCACCGTTTTCCCTGTTTCAAAGTCCACCAGAATGGTGCCTTCCTCCTGGCCCAGGCGGATGATTTCTCCGTCATTTCCGGTGCGGAAGGATTTGCCGGTGGAGGCGTAGGACAGGGCTTCTATGAGGTTTGTCTTGCCGCTGCCGTTGGGGCCGGTGAACAGGGTAAGGGCCGGCGAAGGCGCCACGGTCATGTCTTCAAAGGAGCGCACCTTGATGACCCGGAAGGAAGTGCATTTCATCAGGCTTCTCCGGTAATGGCAAATTCACTGCTGTCAATGACGAGGGTGTCTCCTTTTCTGATTTTCTTTCTTTTTTCATGGACTCGGCTGCCGTTCAGGGTGATGGTGTGGCTTTCCAGAAAAGCAGCCGTTTCACCGCCGGAGGAAATGTAATCCATTTTTTTCAGAAACTGGTCCAGCTGGATGTAGTCTCCGTAAATCGTTACGTCCTTCATCAGTATTTCCTTCCTCTCATAGGCGTGAGCATATAATTATAGGTTTTATCTTCTTCCTGTTCAATGACAATGGGGCCCGCTTTCTGCAGATTCAGGATGATGGTTTCCCCTTTGGAATGCTTCAGGATGTCTTCGATGTAGGTGCAGTTGAAGGTGAGGCTGATATTTTCCCCTTCCAGTTTCACGGGAATGGAGGTGTCCGCCCGTCCGATATCCGGATCTTCTTCGAAAATTTCCAGGGTGTCGCCGTTGAAATGGAAATTGATGGTCTGGTAGCTCATGTCCCGGGCAATGGGGCTGACGAAACGTACCGCTTCTTCAAAGTCCTTCAGGTTCACTTCCGCCCTTGCATCGAAATGGGTGGGGATAATGCGGTGGTAGTCCGGGTATTCGCCGTTCACCAGGCTGGCAATGAAGTAGGTGTCGCCAAAGGTGAAGGCCACATGGTTGTTGGACCAGGAAATTTCCACCATAGCCTTGTCGTCATCCTGTGGAAGAATGCGGCTCACATCGGCCAGGATGCCGGAAGGAACGATGAATCTTCCCTCTGCAGCAGCTTCTTCGTCCAGCGTGATTTCCTTGGCTGCCAGCCGGTGGGTATTGGTGGCCACCATGGTGAAGGTATTCTTATTTACTTCAAACAGGATGCCGGAAAAAATGGGTTTCTGTTTGTCGTTGGCAGCAGCAAAGGAAACGAGGCTTACCATGTCGGCAAAATCCCTGCATTTCACCAGGCAGTGGTTCCGGTGATCCATTTCCTGTACATCCGGGAATTCCACCTGTTCCCTGGTGGGGAATTTGGAAAGGTAGGTACCGCTCTTAAAGGAAACCAGGTTTTCATGGTCTTTCTTTTCCATCACCACGTCTCCTGCCGGCATCATGCGGATGGTGGACTGCAGCTGCGGTGCTGCAATGACTGTGACCCCGTCCTCTTCAATGTCTGCAGGACAGGATGTTTTGATACCGATGGTGTAATCATTGGCCTGGATGAGGATATTTCCTCCGACAGCAGAAATGAAAATGCCGTTGTTAGTATTGGATGTGACTTTTGTCTGGGCAGCCCGCTGGACACGGTCCAGGGCACCGATGAGGTCCGATTTGTTGAAGATGACTTTCATGGCAGCTCCTTATAAAAATGACGATGATATTTAAAAGATAGTAGTAGTCGCAGTAGTACGCTGTGAAAAAGTGAATAACTTTGTGAAAATCAAGATTTCGTCGAATGTCCCGCTTTGTCAGAAAGAAGTGAATAACTTTTTTCACAATTCACAGATTTCACAGTTTTTCCTTTCTTCCCCTTTATTCACAGTGTGAAAACAGGATTATCCCCTGCCCCCGTCCCTTTTGTTCACAGTCC
This sequence comes from uncultured Dialister sp., assembly GCF_937959425.1. Taxonomy (GTDB): domain Bacteria; phylum Bacillota; class Negativicutes; order Veillonellales; family Dialisteraceae; genus Dialister. Next base: position 247 of record NZ_CALGPS010000108.1, on the reverse strand, counting down.
TTTAGGAGGGGGAAAGGTTTCCTGTCGGTATGAAACACCATAGTGTCAAGCCGGGTAGGAAACCTTTTGCAAATAGTTTCCTGTCGGTATGAAACACTATAGCGTCAAGCCGGGTAGGAAACCTTTTGCGAATAGTTTCCTGTCGGTATGAAACACTATAGCGTCAAGCCGGGTAGGAAACCTTTTGCGAATAGTTTCCTGTCGGTATGAAATACCATAGTGTCAAGCCGTGTAGGAAACTTTTCGC
>NZ_CALGPS010000107.1 GCF_937959425.1 uncultured Dialister sp. | reverse complement strand
TTCCCGTTCCGGCAGTTCCCCCTTTGGTGCCTGCGGCACCACCTTCCCCCCGCAGTTCGGTCGGGCAGATAAAAGGAAAGCGCCTTTATGGGCAGGCTAGGCGCCTTACTTTGCCCGACTTGCACATCCTATGCAGGATGTGCACAGTGGACAACAACCCGCTTTATACATAGCGCAACTTATGAGGAGAGGACAAGTATAGAGAGGCCTATTCTGTCCCCTGAATAGGGTGGCAAGCGAACGTGATTTGTAGGGGAGCGATAGCGACCTGAAAATCACGTGAGACGCTTTCCAGTGGAGAAAGTCCGGCGCAGCCGGATAAGGGGTGGCCACCGCAGGCGGCCAAATCAGCAGAATGGTACCTGAAGAGATGAGACATAAGTGCTTTTTCCCGTTCCGGCAGTTCCCCCTTTGGTGCCTGTCGGCACCACCTTTCCCCCTGTTCAGGGGGCACTATGGGCGCTGGGCAATGTGTCACATATGACACAGAAGGAAAGCGTAGAGAGGTTTTATTCTGTCCCCTGAATAGGGGAAAGTCCGGCGCAGCCGGATAAGGGGTGGCCACCGCAGGTGGCCAATTCGGCAGAATGGTATCTGAAGAGATGAGACATAAGTGCTTTTCCCGTTCCGGCAGTTCCCCCCTTTGGTGCCTGTCAGCACCACCTTTACCCAAAGGGAAGCATGTCACTGGATTTTCGGGTCGCTATGCTCCCCTACAAATCCAGTTCCTTTGCCACCCCTGTTCAGGGGGCACCATGGGCACTGGACAATATGCTCATGTGGTACTTATGGCAGCAGTGGCAGTAAAACCATACAACCGGGCTGGCGCCCGTGGGAAATGCCTTTCTAAAACCTTCGGCGCCAGCCGCCACCACAACCCTCGGGCCCAAAGGGCCCGTCAAACCTGAGAACCCTCCGGCTGGAAGCCGGTCAATCTTTAGAACCTTTTCAGCTACAGCCCTTCTACACAACCTGCGCCGACAGGCGCGCCCCTTTTTATACTGCGGCGCCAGCCGCCACCACAACCCTCGGGCCTGAAAGGCCCGTCAAACCTAAGAACCCGACCGCCGTAGGCCGGTCAATCCTAAGAACCTTTTTCCCAAGGAGCCCTCTTATGACCAAAAGAAATATTCCTGTAAAAATGAATGAAACCTACACCCTTAATATCCGTGACCTTGGCATCCACGGCGAAGGCATCGGCTCCGTCGATGACTTCACCATTTTTGTCCCCGGCGCCCTTCCCGGGGAGACAGTGACTGCCCGCATTGTGGCGGCCAAGAAGTCCTACGCCCAGGGGAAGCTGATTTCCATTGACAGCCCCTCTCCCTGCCGCACGAAGCCGGAATGTCCTGTTTACGACGCCTGCGGCGGCTGCCAGATTTCCCATCTCACCTACGAAGGCCAGCTGGCCCTGAAGGAAAAGCGGGTGCGGGACGTGGTGAGCCGCCTGGGCGGCTTCTCCGAAGACCTGGTGCTTCCCGTCCTTCCCGCCGCCCATCCCTGGAATTACCGGAACAAAATGGCCGTGCCCGTTTCCCAGGTCACCGGCGGCCCGGTGATTGGCTACTACCGCCAGGGGAGCCATCAGGTGGTGCCCATTGACGGCTGCCTCATTCAGGAAGAAGAAAACAACCGGGTTCTCCGCTTCGCCCAGGGATTCATGGCAAGGCACCATGTCCAGGGCTACAACGAAAAATCCCGCAAAGGCTCCATCCGCCACATCATGGCCCGCACCGGTGACAAAGGGGAAGTCATGGCCGTCATCATCACCGCCACACAGGCTCTTCCTTTTGCGGAACTCTGGGTGAAAGAAATGAGAGAACTCCTGCCGGAAGTAGTTTCCATCTACCACAACGTACAGGCCGGCCGGGGCAATGTGATCCTTGGAAATACCATTCACCACCTCTGGGGGAGAAAGACACTCACCGCCACCCTGGCAGGCCTCTCCTTTGAAATTTCCCCCTTCTCCTTCTTCCAGGTCCACAAAGACCAGGCGGAGAAACTGTACGAAACCGCTCTTGACTACGCCTCCCTCACCGGCGGCGAAACCGTCATCGACGCCTACTGCGGCACCGGCACCATTTCCCTCTGCCTGGCGAAGAAAGCGAAAAAAGTGATAGGCATTGAAATCGTGGAAGCGGCCATTGAAGACGCCAGAAGAAATGCGGCCTTCAACCACGTGGAAAACGCCGAATTCCACGCCGCCGACGCAGGCAAGCTCATGCCTGCCCTCTATAAAGACGGCCTCCGCCCCGATGTCATCGTCATGGACCCCGTCCGCGCCGGCTGCAGCGAAGACGTCCTCAAAGCCGCCGCTGCCATGGAACCGAAACGTATCGTCTACGTCTCCTGCAACCCCGCCACCTTCGCCAGAGACGCCAGAATCCTTGCCGGCCTTGGCTATACCCTCAAAAAAGTCCAGCCCGTAGACATGTTCCCCCAGACCATGCACGTAGAAACCGTGGCCCTCTTGGAAAGAGGAGAGTAGGATTTTTGTTCATGCTGGAATCAAATGAGCCATATGATTTATGAGGCCAATGGGCAGAAAAACCATACAACCGGGCTGGCGCCCGTAGAAATGCACCCCTTCTGCCGCCTGCGGCGGCGTCTCCCCCTAAAGGGGAAACGACTCACTACATTTTGCGCGTCGCTTGCGCTCCTTCAAAATGTGTTCGCTGTGCATCCACGGGAAAGCGTCTCACACGATTCTCAGGTCGCTGCGTTCCCCTACAGCACGGCTATCACCGACTCACAATATTTTGCGCGTCACTGCGTTCCTTCAAAATATGTTCGCTGGTGTGACTCGTGTTCGCTTGCCACCCCGGAGGGGCAGATTTTAGCGTTGCTATGCCTTGTGATACTTATGAGGTCATTGCTGCCCTGCGGGTTGTTGTGCCCCCGCACAGCGGGGGAAAGGTGGTGCCGTAAGGCACCAAAGGGGGAAAAGCCACCGGAGGTGGCTAATCATCACAATATGGTTCATAACGTATGAGCACAGAAGGGGAAGCGTAGAGCAAACTTCCCCCTCCGAGTGGAAGTACCGCCGCAGGCGGGGATAGGGGTGCATTTCCACGGGCCTCAGGACCGGTCTGCCTGTTTTCCCTCGCCCGCCAGGGCGGTTGTATGGTTTTATCAAAAGAGGCGCCTTATTGATTTTAAGGACACCCACCAGAGCTGCCACAGGCAGCTTTTTATTTTGTAAGTATTGCCGCGTCAGCGGCAATCCACAACCCTCGGCGCCGCAGGCGCCGTCAAACCTAAGAACCTTAAGAACCCTCGGGGCCAAGGGCCCCGTCAACCCTCACGCCTGAAAGGGCGTGTCCATGACGGCGGAGCCGCCACCGCTGCCCTCGGGCCTGAAAGGCCCGTCAAACCTGAGAACCCGACCGCCGACAGGCCGGTCAATCCTAAGGACCTTTTCAGTCACAACCCTTCTACACGACCTGCCGCGTCAGCGGCGCCCCCCTTCGCGCGCCCAAAGGGCGCGGCCCTTTTTTTCACAAAATTTCCTCTTGCACTTTTTCTCTCCATAGTTTATGATACATACAGGTTCATAAAGGGTTAAGTTTTAGATTCGAAGAGGAGTCCGTCAAGGGCTCCTTTTTCGATTTCCTGAAATGGACTAAAAGGCATAAACAATATTAGAATTGCATAAAAATACAGTTTCACAGTTGCAGAAAAGAATGCCTTTATAGTATGCTGAAAAAAGCATATTTCCGGCCCGGGGGATATGGGAGGAGAGAGGGTAAGCAGAGGAAACACGGACACTCTTGCAGAGATATTTTCACTCCTTCAGAAAGGGCAGGTTATCTATATATTTTTTCTAAGGGAGCGATGAACTATGAAAAAAATTCTCGCACTGGCTGCTGTAGCAGCACTCACTGCAGGCGTTTCCGCTTATGCAGCAAATCCATTTTCCGATGTTTCCACCGATGACTGGGCTTACCAGGCAGTCTCCGACCTCTCCGACCAGGGCGTGGTAGAAGGCTATCCGGATGGCACCTTCAAAGGTGAAAGAAACATTACCCGTTACGAACTGGCTCAGATCATTGCCCGCCTCATGGCAAAAGAAGACCAGCTGAACGCTGAACAGCGTGCAACCCTTGACAAACTGGCCGGCGAATACGCTGACGAACTGGCTAACCTGGGCGTTCGCGTAGCTAACCTGGAAAAGAAAGTAGGCAACATCTCCTGGTCCGGCAACGCTCGTATGCGTTTCAACCAGAGCTATGATGATGAAGGAAACGCTGCAGATAAATGGGATGGCCGTATGAAGATTATCGCCAAGGCACAGGTGAATGACAGCACCGTTGCTACCGGCCGTCTCCGCTACGATATGAACTTCAAAGATGCTGATTCCAACAGCAGCGTATGGATGGAAGAACTGAAAGTTAACCACCAGTTCGGTGACAGCTTCGACGTAACCCTGGGCCGTCAGGACCTCTTCCTTGGCCAGACCGGCATTGAATTCGATGATGAATTCGACGGTGCCATTGCTACCGCTAAACTGGGCGGTGTGAATGTTGACCTGGGCTATGGCCGTTTCTTCTGTGACGGTGCAAGCAATGGCAAATGGAGCACCAGCTCTTGGCTGAAGAATGATACCGAAACCTTCTTGGCACGTGTTTATGGCGATGCAGGCCGCATTTCCTACGACGTTGAATACCTGGACGGCAAGGACTCCCTTGACGCTCGTCTCATCGGCGCAGGCCTCACTGCCGGTCTTGGCGGAGACTTTAAAGTATTCGGTGACTACTACAAGAACACCGAATACAAAGGCGACCCCTACACCTGGACCGCAGGCCTTGGCTATGGCGCAACCGACTGGAAGAAACCGGGCACCTGGGACCTGAGCGCTCAGTACATCCATGCTGAAAGAGGTTCTTACCTCAATGACACCACCTACAACGTAGCTCCGGCTTCCCTGGTTGGAATTTCCGGTACAGATGAAACAGGTGATGTAAACACTGCTAAATACTGGCTCGTTAACGCTGATGTGATTCTCCAGAAGAACGTAAAACTCCATGGTGAATACGCATTCGACGTAAAGACCGATGACCACAAGGATTACGACGACCTCTGGTCCGTATCCCTGAACTACATCTTCTAATTTCCATTAGAACAAAAAAGAAGCTCCTCCCACAGGGGCTTCTTTTTTTGCTGCTCCGTGAAGGCCCTTGAGGAGAAATGCTCCGCAACTTAAGACTTGCACCCTTTGAGGATTTAGCCCTCCGTCATGCAGCACGGAAGACACAAAAGCAAATCCCCTAACGCCCTTGCCCACCCCTGCTTAAGGGGTGGGTGGCGAGCGCAGCGAGCCGGAAGGGGTCAGCCGTAAGGCATATAAGATTTGCGGCGAAGCCGCCACCACCACCCTCGGGCCTGAAAGGCCCGTCCCCCTTTGGCGGCTGACGCCACCACCTTTCCCCCGCAGTTCGGTCGGGCAGATAAAAGGAAAGCGCCTTAATGGGCAGGCTAGGCGCCTTACTTTGCCCGACTTGCACATCCTATGCAGGATGTGCACAGTGGACAACACCCGCTTTATACATAGCGCAACTTATGAGGAGAGGACAAGTATAGAGAGTCCTATTCTGCCCCCTGAATAGGGGGAAGTCCCGCGAAGCGGGATAGGGGGTGGCTGTGGAGGTCCTGCATAGGACCTCCAAGTCAGCCGAAGTTGGCCCTTAGCCTGCCCATAAAAGGGCCTTCCTTTTAGTCGGCTGACCGTGGTGAGCGGCCAATTTAGCAGAATGGTGCCTGAAGAGATGAGACATAAGTGCTTTTTCCCGTTCCGGCAGTTCCCCCTTTGGTGCCTGCGGCACCACCTTCCCCCCGCAGTTCGGTCGGGCAGATAAAAGGAAAGCGCCTTAATGGGCAGGCTAG
>NZ_CALGPS010000106.1 GCF_937959425.1 uncultured Dialister sp. | reverse complement strand
TCTATCATCTATCTTCTATCGTCTTTCCATCAGAATGTCTTATCCAGATGGCCTACAACTTTCTTGTTTCCTTTTTTCTCGTCCCGGTCTTCCATTTTCTTCATAATGTCATAGAGGTCTACGCCTGCATTTTCCCAGAGGACGAAGAGGTGGTAGAGGAGGTCGCAGGATTCGTCTATGATTTCTTCCTTGTCTTCGTGCTGGTCGGCGATGATGACTTCGGAGGCTTCTTCCCCGATTTTTTTGTCGATCTTGTTTTTGCCTTCTTGCTGGAGGTAGTTGGTGTAAGATTTTTCCTGGGGATGGATCCGGCGGTCTTTGATTTCTTCAAAGAGGGTGTGGAGGATGGCAAGGTTTCCTTCCCCTTCCCTGTTATCCCAGCCGGAAAGGCTCCGGTAGAAGCAGGTTCTGTTTCCTGTATGGCAGGCGGAGCCATCGGGGATGGCCTGCACCACCAGGGTGTCGGCGTCGCAGTCTACGTAAATGCGTTTTACATGCTGGAAATGGCCGGACTCTTCGCCTTTGTGCCACAGTTTCTTGCGGCTTCTGCTGAAGAACCATGTTTCTCCGGTTTCCACGGTTTTGGCAAGGGATTCGGCGTTCATATAGGCCACCATGAGCACTTCACCGCTTCTGGCATCCTGCACCACCGCCGGCACCAGGCCTTTTTCGTCAAATTTGATATTCTTTATGTCTACTGACTCCATAAATCCTCCTTACATCCGCACGGGGATACCGTGGTCTGCCAAATATTTTTTCAAATCAGGGATAGCGATTTCGCCGAAGTGGAACACCGAGGCTGCCAGGGCGGCGTCGGAACCGGCTTCGAAGGCTTTGAGAAAATCTTCCATTTTTCCTGCGCCGCCGGAGGCGATGACAGGGATGGAGAGCTGTTCTGACAGGGTGTGCATAAGTTCCAGGTCGTAGCCATTTTTTTCGCCGTCGGTGTCGATGGAGTTCATGCAGATTTCACCGGCGCCGAGTTCCATGCCCTTCCGGGCCCATTCCAGTACGGAAATACCGGTGTTCTTCCGTCCCCCTTCGATGTACACATCCCAGCCGCCGTTTCCGTTTCTTTTACCGTCGATGGAAAGGACAACGCACTGGTTTCCGAAACGTTCTGCACTTTCCCGGATGATTTCCGGATGCATGACGGCGGCGGAGTTTACAGACACCTTGTCCGCCCCTGCCAGAAGCATGGTGCGGAAATCGTCGGCTTTGCGGATGCCGCCGCCTACGGTAAAGGGAATGGTAAGCTCTTCCGCAATGGCTTTCACCGTGTCCACAAAGGTTTCCCGCCCCTCATGGGTGGCGGTGATGTCGTAGAACACCAGCTCGTCGGCGCCGGAGTCGGAATAGTATTTTCCTAAAGCCACAGGATCATCTACGTCCTGCAGGTGATGAAATTGTTTTCCTTTGACCACCCTGCCATGGTTCACGTCCAGGCAGGGGATAATTCTTTTTGCAAGCATAGTATGCTCCTTTGCTGGGGAAAATAGGGGCCCTCCCCTATTGTCCCCCCGCCTGCGGGGGGAAGGTGGTGCCGTAAGGCACCAAAGGGGGCGGGCCCGAAGGGCCCGTTGGGTTCAGAGAGGAAGGTTCTTAAGATTGATGGGCCTGCGCCCAAGGGTTCTTAGGTTTGACGCCCGCTTTGCGGGCGAGGGTTGTGGTATCGCCCTGCGGGCGATGAGTATAAAGTCAGCGTTACGGGACTTGCATTTGTGTCACTATGGCCCCCGTCATTTCGAGCGGAGGTACAAGGCGGTATGATTCCATAGTTTCATGGAGCCAGTGAAAGGGAGCCCTCAAATCTCCCTGTAGAATGCTGCCCTGCGGCATTCACGACCGCATAGAGTATCATTTCGCTGCTTACCCTCGTACACCCCCGCGCCACTTCGTGGCCCTCTCCCCCTAAAGGGGCGCAAGACGTTACGGGGCTTTCTTTTGTGCTGCATAAATTACGCTAAACATGGCTGTGAATTGGCCGCCTTGGGCGGCCACCCCCTATCCGGCTGCGCCGGACTTCCCCCTATTCAGGGGGCAGAATGGGGCCTCTCTATGTTTCCTTGTAGAATTAAAAGTTGCACTATGCTGAAAGCGGGTTGTTGTGCCCCCGCCTGCGGGGGAAAGGTGGTGGCGCCAGCCACCAAAGGGGGAATTACCGCAGTGCTGATCTGATTTAAGTCACTAATTCTACAATGCCAAAAGGGGTGCTTTTCCATCGCCCGCCAGGGCGGTTGTATGGTTTTATCATAATGGCGCCCTTCATTATTTAAGGGCGCCAGCCTTCCCCTCGGCCCGGAGGGCCGTCAAACTTACGCCCCTTCATCCGCTGAGCGGATGTCAACCCTCGCCTGCGCAGCAGGCGTCAACCGGAGCCACGCAGTGGCTCCTAATGCGGCTCCCCTATTCCTGTATCTCCCTGATTTCTTCCATGGTCACTTTTCCCTCATAGAGGGCTTTGCCGGTGATGGCGCCGTAGACGCCCATGGCCGACAGTTTCCGGAGGTCTTCGGCGCCGGAGACGCCGCCGGAGGCGATGAGGTGGATGCCTTCCAGGGCCTGGAGTTTTTTCATCATATCGAAGTTCGGGCCAGTAAGCATGCCGTCACGGCTGATGTCTGTGTAAATGATGGTATTCACTCCGTGGGTGAGGAGGGTTTCTACGAAGGTCATGACTTTCCGGCTGCTGCCGTCCACCCAGCCGTGGGTGGCCACTTCGTCGCCCTTGGCGTCCACGGAGACGGCGATGTGGTCCGGTCCGTAATTTTTAGCGGCCTGAATGGCGAAGTAGGGAGAGGCAGCGGCTTTGGAGCCGATGATGACGCGGTAGACGCCCATGTCCAGGTAGTCTTTGATGGCTTTTTCTGTACGGATGCCGCCGCCCACTTCGATGGGGATGGTGAGGGCTTCGCACATTCTGCGGATGATTTCCCTGTTCATGCCGTCGCCTTTGAAGGCGCCGTCCAGGTCTACCACGTGAAGGGCTTTGGCTCCCTCTTCCTGCCATTTCAGTGCCATTTTTACAGGGTCGTCACCGTAGACGGTGAGGTCTTCTTTGCGGCCCTGTTTCAGGCGGACGCAGTGTCCGTCTTCTATATCAATCGCTGGAAATATTTTCATTTCATCAACCACTTTGCTAAACGGGTCCAGATGGCCATCCCTACGGGTCCTGATTTTTCGGGATGGAACTGGAAGCCCAATACATTGTCCTTCCCCACCACCGCCGGCACGGTGACGCCGTAGTCCGCCGAGGCGATGACGTCGTCCGTATTTCCAGGGGTTTTGTAGTAGGAATGGACGAAATAAACGTAGGAATGAGGGGGAAGGCCTTCCAGCACTTCGTGGGGCCGGTGGATGACCAGCTCATTCCACCCCATATGGGGTACTTTGAGTTTTCCTTCAGGGAAACGGACGATGCTGCCGGGAAGAAGGCCCAGGGCAGGGATATGGCCGTTTTCTTCGGACACTTCATAAAGGGCCTGCATGCCAAGGCATATGCCTGCCAGTTTCTTGCCTTTTTTCACTTCTTCCCTGATCAAATCGGAAAGTCCGTAGCCGTCCAGGTGCTCCATGGCATCTTTCATGGCGCCTACGCCGGGAAGAATCAGGGCGGAAGCATTTTTGATTTCTTCCGGATTCCTTGTCACCACCACGTCCAGGCCGGCGCGGGTGGCAGCCCGCACCACGTTGGCCAGGTTGCCTGCATCGTAATCTATGACTGCTGTTTTCATCAGAGCACCCCTTTGGTAGATAACAGAGCGCCGCCTTCCACGGTAACCGCTTCCTTCAGTGCGTGTCCCAGTCCTTTGAAAAGGGATTCCACGATATGGTGTCCGTTTTCGCCGTAGAGGCAGGCCATGTGAAGGTTCATCATGCCGTGCATGGCGAAGGCCAGAAAGAATTCCCTTGTCATTTCCGTTTCAAAGGTACCGATGCGCTCCACCGGGATTTTCACGTCGTAGACGAAGTAGGGGCGGCCGGAGAGGTCCAGCACGATACGGGAGAGGGCTTCGTCCATGGGGCAGAAGAAGGTGCCATAGCGATGAATGCCTTTCTTGTCTCCCAGGGCCTTCAGCAGGGCGTCGCCCAGAGTAATGCCCAGGTCCTCGATGGTATGATGGTTATCCACTTCCAGATCTCCCTTACAGGAAATGGAAATGTCCATGCCGCTGTGGCAGGCAAGGAGGTTCATCATATGGTCAAAGAATCCGATGCCCGTGGTGCCTTCAAAGCGGCCGGAGCCGTCGATGGAAAGGCTGACGGAAATATCGGTTTCCCCCGTTTTTCTGTGAATGGCTGCCTGTCTCATGAAAGCTCCTTCCGGAATACCTCAAGAAGGGTATCGTCCACGTCCTTTGTGGTCACTGAAATACGGTAGGCATTCGGAAGCTCTGCGCTGTTGCGGTAAATCTTCACCAGAATGTCCTTTGCCTTCAGTGCTTTGAAAATTTCTTCATGTTTATTTTCCACCTGTACCAGAAGGAAATTGGTGCAGGAGGGATATACGGTAAGGCCGGGGATTTTCACCAGTTCGTCGAAGAGGCGGTTTCTTTCCTTTACAATGTCATCCCGCACTTTGAGGATTTCATCCCGATGCTTCAGCACGATGGGAGCAAAGAGCTGGGTGAAGGAGTTCAGGTTGTAGGGCGCCTTGATTTTGCCGATGGCGTTGATAATCTCTTTATCAGCCACCAGGTAGCCGCAGCGCATGCCTGCCAGGCCGAAGGCCTTGGACAGGGTGCGGAGCACCACCAGGTTCGGATATTTGCTGATGAGGGACACTACGCTTTCTTTCTGGGCAAATTCCATGTACGCTTCGTCCACGAAAACCAGGTTGTCCGCCGCCTTCAGCACTTCTTCGATGAAGGACGCAGGCAGGAGATCGCCGGTAGGGTTGTTCGGATTGCAGATCACCGTCATTTTCGGCTGGTATTTCTTCACTGCATCAAGCAGCCCTTCCTTGTCGCGGCGATAGCCTGCCAGGTCCCGCACCTTGATGGTGGAAGCGCCCAGGGTTTCCGCTCCCAGTTCATACATGTCAAAGGTGGGAGAATGAACGAGAAGGGTGTCTCCGGGATTCAGGAAGGTGCCCAGAAGGTAGGTAATCATTTCATCGCCGCCGTTGCCGCAGATGATATTTTCCGGTGCTGCGCCAATATAGTCCGCAAGAGCTTCCCGGAGACCGTCGGCCATGGGCTTCGGGTAAATCTGGGGCTTAAAGGTATCCAGCGCTTCGATCAGTTCCTGCTTCACCGCCGGAATGGAAAGCACATTGAAATAGTTTTCATTGGCGTTAATGACGTGTTTCTCCGCAATGGGAGCCACGAAGTAGGGTTCAAAATCCTTAATCGTATTTCTAAGCCATTCAGTCTTCATCCCGCACCTCCATAGCATGAGCATGGGCCGTGAGCCCTTCTGCTTTGGCAAAAAGCTGTACTTTCTTGGAAATCTTCCGGAATGCTTCTTCGCTGTAGCATTCCACGCTGCTGTGTTTTACGAAATCGTAAACGCCAAGGGGCGAGGAGAAGGCAGCGGTGCCGGATGTGGGGAGCGTGTGGTTCGGGCCTGCCATGTAGTCCCCAAGGGGTTCGGAGGTATATTTTCCAAGGAAAATAGCGCCGGCATTATAAATGAGGGGCAGGTACTTCTTCGGATCAGGCAGTTCCACTTCCAAGTGTTCCGGTGCGATCTTATTCACAATGTCAAAGCACTGCTCTGCGTCTTTGCAGAGGAAGGCTTTGGCGTACTGGTCCACGGAACTCTTCATGATTTCATAACGGGAAAGCTCCTTCATCTGCTTTTCCATTTCCTGCTGCACTGCAAGGCCGAACTCCTTGTCCGGCGTAATGAGGAATACAGCGGCCCTGGGGTCATGTTCCGCCTGGGACAGGAGGTCGGCGGCAATCCACTTCGGATTGGCACTGCCGTCAGCCACGCAGCATACTTCCGACGGGCCTGCAATCATATCAATGCCTACGGTGCCGAAAACAAGGCGCTTGGCCATGGCTACGAAGGCATTGCCGGGGCCTACGATTTTAAATACAGGCTCCACGGTTTCCGTGCCATAGGCCAGCATGCCGATGCCCTGGGCGCCGCCAACCTTGTAGATTTCTTTCACCCCTGCCACATAGGCAGCAGCCAGGATGTTGGGATTTACTTTGCCGTCCTTTCCGGGAGGGGTAGCCATGGCCACCGACGGGCAGCCCGCCACCATGGCAGGCACCGTGTCCATGAGAACCGTGGACGGATAGGCAGCCCGGCCGCCGGGCACGTAGACTCCCACACGCTGGATGGGGAGGAACCGTTCTCCCAGTTCCACGCCGTCCCGGAATTCTTTGGACCAGGATTTTCGTACCTGCTCCTTATGGAAAGCTTCAATATTTTCCTTTGCTTCCTTTAATACGGCCAGGAAATCGGGGCCCACTGCTTTGACAGCTTCTTCGATTTCCTCTTCGCTCACCTTGAAATCAGTAAGTTCCACGCCGTCAAATTTCTTCGTCAGAGCCCGGATGGCTTCGTCTCCCCCTTCCCTGACCTGGGTAAGGATGGCGGATACCGCCTTTTCCAGATCATCAGACAGATTCACATTTCTATTGGTCATGGTCCTCACTTCACGGAGGGTCAGCCCTTTGTCCGGTACTTCAATCCAATCCATGCTATGCCTTCTTTCCCGTGTCAGTCCTGCTGACCACCTGAATAAACTGTTTTAATTCGTCCTGCTTCATCTTATAGGATACCCTGTTGCAGATGAGGCGGGCGGAAAAATCCATGAAATAATCATAGGCCTCCAGTCCGTTTTCACGGAGGGTGGTGCCTGTTTCCACAATATCTACAATCACATCGGAGAGCCCCACCAGGGGAGCCAGCTCCACGGAGCCGTTCAGCTTGATGATATCAATGGGCTGGAAACGACCGGCAAAATATTTCCGCGCAATGGAGGGGTACTTGGATGCCACGGTTAGAATGCGCTTATTCATTACATCCTTCTTTCCCTTGATACCGGACACCGCCATGCGGCACTTGCCGATACCCAGGTCAAGGATTTCATACACATCCTCCTCCCCGTCCTCCATGAGCACATCCTTCCCCACAATGCCGGCGTCGGCGGCACCCCGCCGCACATACACCGTCACGTCCGGAGACTTCACCAGGGTCACCCGGATGCGGTCCTTATCGTCTGTAAATATGAGCTTTCTGCTGTCATCGGAATAATCAGGGAAATGATACCCTCCATCAGACAGGCTTTTCATCACTTTCTTGGCAATACGCCCCTTCGCCAGTGCTATATGAAGCATATCAAAGTCCTCCCAGTTTTCTTTCCATTTCCTCTTTCGACAGTTTCTCCTCCCCTGTCAGGAAAAAGCCATCCTTATAAGATGCCATCATGCGGTAATCGCCTGGGTTAATGCGGTTCCCTGCGCTCACGCCCAGGACGGAGAACCCTTTATGCCGCCAGTCCATGAGGGTCAGGATCAGATTTCTGTCTGCTTCCTCATATACCACCGCCAGGTCACAGGAAGGAACCTGCGCCTCCAAAAGATCCGCCTCCGCCATGACCTCGTAAAGAAGATTCATATTCATGCCGAAACCGCAGGCCGGCCGGGGCACCTGGAACTGGGCGGCCAGAGAATCATACCGCCCGCCGCTGATGAGGGAATAAAGAGCGCCGTCGGCGTAAATCTTGAACACCATATCCGTATAATACCCCATGTGGGAAGTAAAAGCGAAATCCAGCTGCACCGAATCACTGTACCCAGCCACATCCAGGTACTCATATATCTTCCGGAGCCGGGAAAGCGCCTCCATCATGCCATGATTCAGGCACAGCCCCTCCGCCCGCTTCAGGGTAGATTCATAGTCCCCGAAAAGCCGGGGCAGCTCCAGCAGCACATCCCGCTGGATCTTCGTAATGGGAAGCGTATCCACCAGCCCGTCAAAGGCCACCAGATTCCGTTTCTCCATGTACTCCCGCACCTGGGAAAGCTGCTCCTTCGTCAGATGAAGCTCATCAAACAGAGCATCCATATAAGCCACAGTCCCCAGGTCGATACGCATATGGGAAATCCCCACGGACTTCAAAAACTCCGCCGCAATAACCATCACTTCCCCGTCACACTCCGGCGTCTCATCCCCCAGAACCTCTACCCCGCTCTGAAGGAAATACTTCCCGTGGGTGGACTTTCCGTAATACTCACGGAACACCATGGACACATAGCCGAACTTCAGAAGCTGGGAAGCATCGGGATACTCCCGGGCCACCGTCTTCACCAGCGGCACCGTCACATCAGGACGCATCACCAGCACCTCCCCGTCAGGACCGATGGTCTTGATCATCTCCCGCTGCAGCTGGGGGAAATAGGTGCCATAGGTATCATAATCCTCAAACGTAGGCGTCTGGATGATCTTGCAGCCGTGCCGCCTCATGACAGACATCACCGCACTCTCAATGCGGTCAAAATTATTCATCTCTTCTTCATGAACCATTTTCAGGTCATCTATGGTACGAGCCATTTGCGCCCTCCTCTCTTTCTTATGATTAATACATTACCACGCTAAAGTAAGAAAGTAAAGAGGGCAAGGAAATAAATTTGTAAAAAAATGAAAAACGCGCCCGGAAGGTTTTCCCCCCACCCTATTGTCCCCCCGCTTGCGGGGTGGCAAGGGAACACGAGTCACACCAGCGAACATATTTTGAAGGAACGCAGTGACGCGCAAAATATTGTGAGTCGGTGATAGCCGTGCTGTAGGGGAGCGTTAGCGACCTGAGAATCGTGTGACACGCTTCACACCGTGGCGAAGGTGGTGCCGCAGGCACCAAAGGGAGGGCCATTGGACACACCTTCGGCGTAAGGGTTCAGAGGGTTCCCTCCCCCATTTATTGTCCCACCGCTTTAGCGGGGGGGAAGGTGGTGCCGCAGGCACCAAAGGGGGGCGGGCCCGAAGGGCCCGCAAAAGGGGAAGGTTCTTAAGATTGACCGGCCTTTGGCCGGAGGGTTCTTAGGTTTGACGCCCGCTTTGCGGGCGAGGGTTGTGGAGGCGCCCTATGGGCGCAATATAAAGTCAGCGTTACGGGATTTGCTTTTGTGTCATCAGTGCCGTCCCCGTCATTTCGAGCGGAGGTACAAGCCGGTATGATTCCATAGTTTCATGGAGCCGGTGAAAGGGAGCCGAGAAATCTCCCTGTAGAATGCTGCCTTGGGGCAGAAAGGAGCGCTTGACGTAGAGGCAACAGCAATTAGCTTTTAGCAATTAGCAATTAGCTGAGTATGGCTTGATACGTTGAGTACCATATGCATGAACCGACACTACGGTGAATTGGCCACCTCCGGTGGCCACCCCCTATCCGGCTGCGCCGGACTTACCCAAAGGGAAGCGTGTCACTGGATTCTCAGTCGCCTGCGGCTCCCTACAGCACGGCTATCACCGACTCACTGGATTCTCAGGTCGCTTAGGCTCCCCTACGAATCCAGTTCGCTGGAGTGACTCCAGTTCCCTTGCCACCCCTATTCAGGGGGCAGAATAGGCCTCTCTATATTTTCCATAGAGTCATGTGGCACACTGCTGAGCATCCATAGTCCCACCAGCGAAGCTGGGGGGAAGGTGGTGCCGCAGGCACCAAAGGGGGGCGGGTCCGAAGGGCCCGCAAAAGGGGAAGGTGCTTAAGATTGACCGGCCTTTGGCCGGAGGGTTCTCATGTTTGACGGCCCTCCGGGCCGCGGGTTGTGGAGGCGCCCGTTGGACAATGATTATATATGCCGCTGGCGCGGCCCCCTTCCACTGTGCACATCCTGCAGAGGATGTGCAAGTCAGCCAAAGTTGGCGCATAGCCTGCCCATTAAGGCGCTTTCCTTTTATTTGGCTGACCGTGTACGCGGTCCCCCCCACCCCCGAGTGCGGGGGTGGGCAAGGCGTTACGGGATTTGCTTTTGTGTCACCAGTGCGCCCCGTCATTTCGAGCGGTGGTACGAGCCGGTATGGTTCCCATAGTTTCATGGAGCCAGTGAAAGGGAGCCGAGAAATCCCCCCAGAATGCTGCCTTGCAACAGGCAGTTCAGCATAGAGTATCATTTCGCCACTTAACCTCGTACACCCCCGCGCCGCTCCGTGGCCCTCTCCCCCTAAAGGGGGCGCAAGACGTTACGGGGCTTGCATTCTGCTACATGTATCACGCTAAATATTCTGCTGAATTGGCCGCCTTTGGCGGCCTTCCCCCCTTTGGTGCCTTACGGCACCACCTTTCCCCCGCTGTGCGGGGGCACAACAACCCGCGAGGAACCTTCTCCCCATAAGTTGCACTAAATACAGAGCCGCTAGAATCTCCCCCTCCGGGGTGGCAAGCGAACACGATTCGTAGGGAGCCGTAGGCGACTGAGAATCATGTGAGACGCTTTCCCGTGGAGAGACGCCGCCGCAGGCGGCCCCCGATCCTCGATCCCGATCTTCGATCCCAGCCGCTCCGCGGCTGCACGCCCACCAAGGCCGATAGCTGAAAGCTGAAAGCCGAAAGCCGCCTTTGGCAGCCCCCTTCCACCACTTCGTGGTCCCCCCACCCCCGCACTCGGGGGTGGGCAAGTATTTTTTAAAAAAAGCCAGCTCCCAACGCCCAAAGGGCGTATCAAAAAAGGCGCCCCCAAAGGGCGCCGCATCTCCATTAACCATTTACCATATGAATCTGACAGTCTGAAGCCTGACTGTCTGCCGTCTATCTTCTCCCCACTATCTTCTCCGCCACCTGTATATCCTTCCTGATCTGTTCCACCAGCGCTTCCGGCGAGGGGAAGCGGATTTCTCCCCGGATTCTTTCCACCCATTCCAGGGTGAAGGATTTCCCGTAGATGCTGCTGTCGAAGTGGAAGATGAAGGTTTCTATGGTTCTTTCCTTGGCCTGGAAGGTGGGATTTTTGCCTATGTTGGTAATGGCGGGGTATTTCTTTCCGCCTATGACAGCGAAGGTGGCGTAGACGCCGTCGGCAGGGAGTACGCGGTCTTCGGTGAAGGAGAGGTTGGCGGTAGGAAAGCCCAGGACTTCGTGGCCCCGCCGGAAGCCGTGGACTACGTCGCCGGTGATGGTGTAGTTCCGTCCCAGAAGGCGGGCGGCCTTTGTCATATTTCCGCTCTGGATGAGGCGGCGGATGGCGGTGCTGGAGATGGTGTCATTTCCTTCTTCCTCCAGCCGCACCACTTCCACCGGGATTCCCCTTGTCTCAAGGCCTTCTTTGAGAAGGGCGCTGTTTCCTCCGGCCCCCCTGCCGAAGGTGAAGTTTTCGCCTGCTGCAAGGCCGGAGAGGCCGGGGATGGCAGCCAGGGTTTCCATGAATTCTTCCGGCGATTCCGCCAGGAATTTTTCATCCGGCTTATAGAAGATGACGAAATCCATACCCGCTTTTTCCATGGAGGCTGCTTTTTCTTCCCGGCTCTGGAGAAGGGGCACATGCCTGGAGGGCGCGATGACTGTCATGGGATGGGGCCAGAAGGTGAGGACACCGGGGATGGCTCCCGTTTTTTCCGCCAGCCTGCCGGCGGCGCGGAAGACTTCCCGGTGGCCCAGATGGCAGCCGTCGAAGAAGCCCAGGGCCAGCACGATTTTTTTATTTTTGGGAAGGTCTTCCCATGAATCAATGATTTCCATAATCGCCTCAGGAAAAAACTTTTTTCGGATGAATTATATTTTTGGAAATGGACGCGATGCCAAGGAAACGGGTGCCGCAGAAGGCGGCGGCCGCTTTTCGGTCTTCTCCATGGAAGCGGAGCCTTTTCCCCTGGAGGAAATCGGCTCCTTCCTTTTCCGAAAGTTCCAGGGCCGGCAGGGCGGAAAGAATGGGATGGAGATCGGAAATCACCGCTCCTTCCGGGTCCTTTTCGATGTCTTCCAGTGTCCGGGCATCCTTCAGGGAGAAGGGGCCCATTTCCGTTCTGGTAAGGGCACACATGGTAAGGAGGCAGCCCGCTTCCTTTCCCAGGTCCCGCCCCAGGGCACGGATATAGGTGCCGGCGGAGCAGGTGACGGTCATGGAAAGGAAGGGCGGCGCGATTTCTGTGATTTCCAGCTCATAAATGGTGACAGGCCGGGCAGGAAGTTCCACTTTCTTCCCTTCCCTGGCCAGTTTGTAGGCCCGCTCTCCATTCACCTTCAAAGCGGAGTAGCTGGAGGGCACCTGCATAATGGGGCCCCGGAATTTTTCCGCCGCCCTTTCAAAGACAGAGAGGTCCTTGGGAATGGGGCCTTCTTCCACCACGGTGCCGGTCATGTCTTCCGTGTCCGTGGCAAGGCCCATTTGAAACCGGGCTTCGTAGGTTTTGGTATGGATAGGCGCATACTCGATAAGCCGGGCCGCCCGCCCCAGAAAGACAGGGAGCACTCCCTCCGCCATGGGGTCCAGGGTGCCGCCGTGGCCGATTTTCTTCTGGTGGTAAATCTTCCGGAGCCTGGCGATAACGTCGAAGGAAGTCCAGTCTTTGGGCTTCACCACATTGATGACGCCGTCCATCAGAGGTATTTCTCCGCAGCCTTCACGAAGAGGGGCTCTGCGTCTTCAAAGCTTTCATGAATGGTGCAGCCGGAAGCCTTCCAGTGGCCGCCGCCGCCGAATTCCGCCGCCAGGTCGCCCACATTGGCATGTTCCGTGGAACGAAGGGAAATCCTTGTTTCCTTTTCCCCCTTGTACTTGAAGAGAGCCGCAATCTGGCAGCCCCGGATGCTGCGGGGAATGGAGGCGTAGAAATCGGAGTTTTCGCCGTCCAGCTCCATGGCTTCCTTCCCCATGTAGGCGATGACGATCTGCCCGTCATGGTAGGAATGGACCGTACCTGCCACCAGCTGGTAGCATTTCATGGCTTCCTCCGTCTTCTCATCCAGCCTGTTGGCAATGTAGTCCGGCTTGGCGCCCATGGCCACCAGCCGGCTGGCCATGAGAAGGGTATGGGCGGAGGTGCAGGAAAACTTGAAGAAACCGCTGTCCGTGCCGATGGCCATGTAGAGGGCGTTGCAGGTATCCTCGTCCATGGAAATCCCGGCGTCGAAGAACATTTCCGCCAGCATTTCCGCCGTGGCAGCGTACTTGTACTGGAGGTAGAGGTAGTCGGTGTAACGCTCATTGGACCGGTGATGGTCGATGCAGAGGCTGTCCACATCGGGGAAATCAAAATTTCCGCCGCGCTCCAGATTTCCCAGATCCGTAAACACCAGGGCATCGTAATCCTTCCCCTCCGGCATTTCCGTATGCACAAGGGCAGACGTTTTGATAAGGCGGTACACCTGGGGCACCGGATCCGGCAGCAGGATGTCCGCCTCCTTCCCCAGCTGCACCAGCACATTGTGGAGGGCGCAGATGGAGCCTACATCGTCTCCATCGGGATGCTCGTGGCCCACCAGGAGAAAGCGGTGATGGTTCATCAGGAAATCCCAGGCTTCCTTCTTCCCGATTTCCTTCGCATGATTCAGACCAAGGCTCATTCTTCGTCCTCCTTATGAATCTTCTTCAAAAGGCCGTCAATATGCATGCCGTAGTCCAGGGACTTGTCCTCTGCAAAGGAAATCTCCGGTGTATAATAAATCTTCAGCCGCTGGCCCAGCTCCCGGCGCACAAAGCCCTTCCCCTTGTTCAGCGCCTCCAGAGAAGCCTTCTTCTCCTCGTCGCTGCCGAAAAGGGACACATAAATCTTCGCCTCCCGCAGATCGCCGGTCACCTCCACACCGGTTACCGTCACAAAGCCGATGCGTGGATCCTTCAGATCATGGAGGAGCATATTGCTTACTTCCTGCTTGATAAATTCCTGTATTTTACGTACTCGTAATTCAGACATGGGTTTCACCTCACGTTTTTATAAAAATATCCGCCTTCTATGCAGTTGGATAAAGGCGGATACAATGAAATCATTATATATGAGGCCCTGCGGGCCCCGGGTTCAGAAGGGAAAAGGGAAGGTTCTTAAGATTGACCGGCCTATCGGCCGGAAGGTTCTCAGGTTTGACGGGCCCTGCTGGGCCCGAGGGTTATGGTGGCGCCCTATGGGCGCAATATAAAGTCAGCGTTACGGGACTTGCATTTGTGTCACTATGGCCCCCGTCATTTCGAGCGGAGGTACAAGCCGGTATGATTCCTTAGTTTCATGGAGCCAGTGAAAGGTCGTCGAGAAATCTCCCTCCAGAATGCTGCCTTGCGGCAGTCAGTTCAGCATAGAGTATCATTTTGCCGCTTAACCTCGTACACCCCTTCGCCACTCCGTGGCTCTCTTCCCCTCAAGGGGACGCAAGACGTTACGGGACTTGCATTTGTGTCACATAAACCACTCTAAACATGGCGGTGAGTTAGCCACCTCTGGTGGCTTTTCCCCCTTTGGTGCCTACGGCACCACCTTCCCCCCGCAAGCGGTGGGACAACAACACGTGCTTAATGTAGAGCAACTTTTGAGCGAAATGTTATACGGAGCTTTATTGTGCCCCCGCTTTAGCGGGGGAAAGGTGGTGGCGTCAGCCACCAAAGGGGGTGAAGCTCTTCCTCCCGCCCGCCAAGGCGGTTGTTTGGTTTTATCATAATGGCGCCCCTTATTTCCAAAAAGGCGCCCACCACGGCCTTTGCCCCCTGAGCGACAGCGACGCAACCCTTGGCCCGTGCATTAGCAGCGGGCCATATGCCCCTCTGCCGCGCAGCGGCAGGCCCCTTCGGGAATACAGACTAGCTCACTAGCTCACTAGTACACTTAGAGCCCACCAGCCTACCTATCATACTGGCGCCCCTTATTTCCAAAAAGGCGCGTCAGACCTAAGAACCTTCGGGGCTTGAGTCCCGTCAAACTTGAGAACCCTCACGCCCCCCGGCCTCTTATTTCAGTTCAGCCGCTTCTTCCTTCAGTTCGAAGGCTTCCAGCTGGTCTCCTTCTTTTACGTCGCGGTAGCTGTCGATGGAGATGCCGCATTCGTAGCCTGCTGCCACTTCTTTGACGTCATCCTTGAAGCGGCGGAGGGAGTTGATCTTGCCTTCGTGGATTACGATGCCGTCACGGATAAGGCGGAGCTGGCAGTTGCTGGTGATCTTGCCGTCCTGTACGTAGGAGCCGGCAACGATAACTTTCGGGGTATGGATGACCTGGCGGACTTCCGCATGACCCAGGAGAACTTCCCGGATGGTGGGGGAGAGCATGCCGGCCATAGCGGCTTTCACATCGTCGATGCAGTCGTAGATGACGCGGTAGAGGCGGATGTCTACGCCGTCTTTTTCAGCCATAGCTCTGGCGTTGGCGTCAGGACGGACGTTGAAGCCGATGATGAGGGCGTGGGATGCAGAGGCCAGCATGACGTCGGACTCGTTGATGGCGCCTACGGCGGAGTGAACGATGGAGATGCGGACTTCTTCGCTCTTGATGCCCTGGAGGGACTGTACCAGTGCTTCTACGGAGCCCTGGACATCGGCTTTGATGATGATATCCAGTTCCTTCATTTCCCCTTCCTTAATCTTTTCGAAGATGTTGTCCAGGGTGACTTTCTGTACGTTTCTCTGTTCTTCTTCCTTGGCCTTGGATGCCCGGAGTTCGGCGATGGCTCTGGCTTTCTTTTCATCCATCACGTAGAAATGGTCGCCTGCTTCCGGTACGCTGTCCATGCCCAGGATTTCAGCCGGTGCGGAAGGTTCCGCATTCTTCAGCTTTCTGCCGTTTTCATTGGTCATTGCGCGGACGCGGCCCCAGCACTTGCCGGCCAGGATGCCGTCGCCTACATGGAGGGTGCCGTTCTGCACGAGGACGCTCATGACAGGGCCTCTGCCCTTATCCAGCTGGGCTTCGACAACTACGCCGTAGGCTTCGCGGTTCGGGTTGGCTTTCAGTTCCTGCATTTCCGCTACCAGCAGGATATTTTCCAGGAGGTCATCCAGGCCGATTTTCTTCTTGGCGGAAATGGGAGTCATGATGACATCGCCGCCCCAGTCTTCCGCCAGGAGGCCTTCCTTGGACAGTTCTTCCTTGATGCGGTCCGGGTTGGCGCCGGGTTTATCGATTTTGTTGATAGCTACCATAATGGGCACGCCTGCATTCTTGGCGTGGTGGATAGCTTCGATGGTCTGGGGCATAACGCCGTCATCTGCTGCTACGATGAGGACGGCGATATCGGTGATCTGGGCACCTCTGGAACGCATGGCAGTGAAGGCTTCATGGCCCGGGGTATCCAGGAATGTGATCTTGTGTCCCTTGTAGCGGATCTGGTAAGCGCCGATGCGCTGGGTAATGCCGCCGGCTTCGTGCATGGCCACATTGGTCTGGCGGAGGGCATCCAGCAGGGTGGTCTTGCCGTGGTCAACATGGCCCATGATGGTAACAACTGCCGGTCTGGGCTTGAGGAAACGGGGATCATCGGGAGCCGGGGTGTATTCGGTGGGATCTGCAGCAGCTTCCGCTTCCTTCAGGGTAACGCCGAATTCTTCCGCCAGGATTTCGATGGTGTCTCTGTCCAGGTTCTGGTTGATGGTGGCCATGACGCCGTCCATCATCAGGTGTTTGATGATTTCGCTTACTTCACGGCCGAAAAGTTCTGCCAGTTCCTTCACCGTCACGCTGGGCGGCAGTTCCACTTCCGTAGGATAGGAAACGGCCTTCTTTTCAGACATATGCTTTTTCTTCTTGTTCTGGTTGAGGGATCTGGCCATGAGGGAGCCGCCTTCCTTTTCCCTGCGGCTTCTTTCCCAGTCCTTCTTTGTCTTCTTCTTTGCCGGTTTTTCCCTTCTCTGTGCCGGAGCCGGAGTTTCTTCCACAGGAGCAGCCGCTGCCGGACGGTTATTCCGGTCATTTCTTCTGTCCTGGTTCGGGCGGCCGTTTCTGTCCTGGCGCTGGCCCTTGTCATTTCTGCTTTCGCTGCGGTCAGTTCTGGACGGTCTGCCGTTTTCGTGGCTACTTCTTCCATCCCTTCCGGAGCGGTCATTCCGGTCGCCTCTGCCCTGGCGGTCATTTCTTCCGTCCCGCGGGCGTTCATGTCTTTCCTCTTTATTCCGGATTTCCTTCTTTTCCGCCTTCGGTGCCTGCTTCGGTTCTTCATGGGCAGGAGCCTTCACTTCCGCCGGCTTTTCTGCCTTCGGCGCTTCCACTTTGGGAGCGGGCTTCGGTTCTTCCGGCACTTCGAAGGAAGAGTAGGACTTCCGTCCCGTTTCCTGTCTCTTCCTATCCGTAGGACGGCCCTGCTGGTCGAAACGGACAGTCCGCATGGCCGGCCGCTTTGCCGGTTTCTTCCTGGCAGAAAATGCCTTTTCAAGGATGGCGCATCCATTGTCATCCACGCCGCTCAGACGGCTGTTCACATCCACATTGTGGCTTTTCAGTACCTCCAGCACCTCTTTATCTGTTTTGCCATACTGTCTGGCTAATTCATATACTCTCTTCTTTTTCTGCATAAGCAGCCTCCCAACCTTTATGATTTCCGGTGGTCAATCTTCTCTGCGATTGCCCTGCCGAATCCTTTATCTGTAATCAGCGCCGCCGTCCTGACCCCTTTGCCCAGGGCCTGTCCCAGCCTTTCCTTCTCGCCGAAGAGGCGGCAGGAAATATGGAACCGCTCGGCGGCTTTTGTATATTCATCCTTTGTGCGCGGGGAGCTGTCTTCTGTAACAATCAGCAGGACACCCTGCCCTTTCCTGAGTCCTTCCGACACCTGTTCATTCCCGGAAAGCAGTCTTCCTGCTTTCATGCAAAGGCCAAGCATCCTGTAAATCGGTTCATCCATTTTCGATCTGTGCTTTCAGTGCTTCGTACACATCTTTGGAAACCGGACGCTTCAGCGATTTTTCCAGCCCGTGGTTCTCATAGGCCTTGTTGAAGCAGTCCATGCTGTCGCACACATACACGCCCCGGCCCGATTTCTTGCCCGTCCTGTCCAGCTCGATCACCCCTGTGGGGAGCACCACGATGCGGACAAGTTCCTTCTTGGGCTTCAATTCCTTGCAGCCCACGCACATGCGCATGGGAATCTTTTTTACCTTCATTCCTTATCCTCCTGCGCTTCCTCTGCTGCCGGAGCCTCAGCATCGCCGCCGGCTTCGATATCTCCCAGGATATCGTCATCTTCCTCTTCAGCCGCCTGGCCGAAGCCCTCTTCCTTCGCCTGGGTTTCGCTCTTGATATCGATCTTCCAGCCTGTCAGCTTCGCAGCCAGCCTTGCATTCTGGCCTGCCTTGCCGATGGCCAGGGACAGCTGGTAATCAGGAACAATGACATAGGAGGACTTTTCTTCTTCCCATACGGAAACGGAAATCACCTTTGCCGGAGACAGGGCATTGGCGATATACACAGCAGGATCCTCATCCCAGCGGACGATATCGATCTTTTCATCATGAAGCTCGTTCACAATGTTCTGCACCCTCTGGCCCTTCGGTCCTACGCAGGCGCCGACCGGATCCACATTGGGGTCCATGGCGTAAACGGCGATTTTGGAGCGGGAGCCCGCTTCCCGGACCACACTCTTGATTTCCACAGTGCCGCTGTAGATTTCCGGCACCTCCAGCTCGAAGAGCCTCTTCAGGAGTCCCGGATGGGTTCTGGACAGAATGATTTCCGGACCCTTCGTGGTCTTTCTCACTTCCAGCACATAGCACTTGATCTTGTCATTGGGATGGAACTCCTCCCCTTCGATCTGTTCAGCAAAGGGAAGAATGCCTTCCACACGACCCAGATCCACGAAAATGGTGCGGGACTCGCTCCATTTCACAGTGCCCGTAATCACATCGCCCTCGCGGCCGGAGAACTCATCATAAATGGAGCCCCTCTCCGCCTCGCGCAGCTTCTGGATCATCACCTGCTTGGCAGTCTGGGCAGCCACACGGCCGAAATTCTTCGGTGTCACTTCAATGCGGAGCATATCCCCCGCTTCATAGGTCTTGTCGATCTTCTTCGCATCGGCCACGGTGATTTCATTGATGGCATTTTCAGCCAGCGGATCGATTTCCTCCACCACCGTCTTTTCCTCATAAATATGGTAATCCCCGGTCTCCCGGTTCAGAGTGACAGAAGTCTTCGCATTGCTGCCGCTCTCCTTCTTGTACGCCGTCAGCAGAACCATTTCCAGCGCATCAAAAACGATCTTCTCGTCTACCTTCTTCGCCTTCACCAGGCCCTTGATTGCTTCGATTAAATCCAAATTCACGATGACTATTCCCTCCCGGAACTAAAATGAAAAATGCAGTCTCACCTGCGAAATCTTATCTCTCTCTAAAGAAATCCGGCCATCCTCCGTCTCCAGAAGAAGAGCCCCATCCTCGCCAAGGCCGAGCAGCCTGGCAGTAAAAGCCTTCACCTTCGTCCCCTCCAGAGGAGCAAAGAGCTTCACATCCACATCCTCACCGGCATAGCGGATGAAATCCCTGTCCTTCTTCAGCACACGGTCAAGACCGGGAGACGAAACCTCAAGCATGTAATTATCCGGAATCAAATCCGCCTCGTCCAAAAGCGCTCCGGCCCTCTCGCTCACCGTCTGGCAGTCGTTCAAATCCACGCCGCCCTCCTTGTCGATGTAAATGCGGAGAATCCAATTCCTCTCACGCACATACTCCACATCCACAAGCTCCAGACCATCAGCCTCCAAACGAGACTCCAGCAGCTTCTCCACTGCCTCTTCCACATCCCTGCGCGCCATATGCCCTCCCTTAAGGAAACGAAGATACAACGAAATAGAACTTCATGGGGAAGCGCTGATTAAATCGTTAT
The DNA here is from genome assembly GCF_937959425.1 of uncultured Dialister sp. Taxonomy (GTDB): domain Bacteria; phylum Bacillota; class Negativicutes; order Veillonellales; family Dialisteraceae; genus Dialister. The sequence continues at coordinate 1,261 of NZ_CALGPS010000106.1, read as the reverse complement.
CAGATTAATCAGTGCTTCCCTAATAAGAAAGAGTGAGCCGAAGCTCACTCCACAGGAAACTCTATACACACACTTACGGATTGATTATATCATATATTGTAAAGAGAGGCAATAAGGGACCGCTCCGCCGCCCGGGTTTCCCGCCCATAGGGCGGGAATGGTTCTCAAGTTTAACCGGCCTGTCGGCCGGAGGGTTCTTAAGTTTGACGGCCCTGTGGGCCGAGGGTTGTGGTGGCGTCGATTGCCGCAGTTTTGAAGCCGCTTCGCGATTGTGGTGGGCGGTAAATAAGTTTCACCTTTAAGGAAGCGCTGATTAAATCGTTATCGGACTTCATTCTTGAGTTTTTATTCAATGCAAGGAATAAGTCGACGCAAATAGTGAGCTATTTAAGGAGACTTATGAGGTTGATTGGATAAAAATTCATATGAAATTCGATTCTGCGAATGAATCAGTGCTTCCCTAGCACACCAGCCCACTAAATCGGTTTTATTCATACTGGCGGCGGAGCCGCCCACCACAACCCTCACGGCCAAAGGCCGTGTCAAACCTGAGAACCCTCGGGGCGAGAGCCCCGTCAAACCTGAGAACCCTCACGCCCGCCAGGGAGTGTCCATATGCCCCTCTGTCGCGCAGCGGCAGGCCCCTTCGGGAATACAGCCCACCACCCTCTGAACCCCGTGAACCTTTTGCACCCTTTGACCCCTCACGCCCGCAGGGCGTGTCCATAAAAAAAATTCCCTGACACCCACAGGGCATCAGGGAAAAAACATATCATATCACTTGAAACTTACCTGTCAGAATCGCTGGGAAGTTTGGAACCTTCATTATTGAAGACCGTATCCTGGGTCTCCAGAATCTTTTCGGCCTTATACGCAGCCGCCGGGCTGTCCTTTTTCAGTTCCTCCACACCTTTGGTGATCTTCTCATCCAATACCACGCCTTTTTTGATTTCTTTATCCATTCTCTCCATGATAAAGACCTCCTTTGTAAGACCATTGGAATATTCTGATCTCCACCTATATTATAATACATATATATGAAAATGTTAAGGTGAGTTTTGCGGCCCGGGTCCAGAGGAGGAGAAAAAGGTTCTTAAGTTTGACGCCCGCTTTGCGGGCGAAGGTTCTTAGGTTTGACAGCGTCCTTTGGACGCTGAGGGTTGTGGATTGCCCTGCCGGACAATGAATTATATAGGCCGCTTTGCGGCTGACCCCTTCCGGCTCGCTGCGCTCGCCACCCACCCCTGAAACAGGGGTGGGC
>NZ_CALGPS010000105.1 GCF_937959425.1 uncultured Dialister sp. | reverse complement strand
CCACTAGTCCACTGTCCCCACCAGCCCACTAAATAAAGGAGATACACCATGAATACAGAAGAAAAAGATGCTGCCTATATTGCCCATACCTATGCCCGGTATCCCGTATGTTTTGTAAAAGGCAAAGGGTCCCACCTTATCGATGAAAACGGAAAGGACTACATCGATATGGGAAGCGGTATCGGCGTCGATATTTTCGGCATTGCCGACGACAAATGGATGGACGCTGTGACGAAGCAGCTTCATACGCTGAACCACGTTTCCAACCTTTTCTACACGAAGCCTATGGCCAATCTGGCGGAGATGCTCTGCCAGAAGACAGGCCTGAAGAAGGTCTTCTTCTCCAATTCCGGCGCTGAAGCCAATGAATGCGCCATCAAGGGAGCGAGGAAGTACTCCATTGATAAATACGGAAAAGAAAGAAATGAAATCGTCACCCTCATCAACGGTTTCCACGGCCGCACCATTACCACCCTGGCAGCCACGGGACAGGATATTTTCCACAAGGATTTCTTCCCCTTTACCCCCGGTTTCCTCTATACTCCCGCCAATGACCTCCCTGCCTTCATCAAGCTCTGCGAAGAACATCCCAACATCTGCGCTGTCATGGTGGAACCCATCCAGGGTGAAGGCGGCGTCCATCCGCTGGAAAAGGATTTCTTCGAAGGCATTGGAAAATATGCCAAAGACCATGACATCCTCCTCATTGTGGATGAAGTGCAGACCGGCAACGGCCGCACCGGAAAGCTGTACGGCTATATGAACTACGACGTGGAGCCGGACATCGTTTCCACCGCCAAAGGCATCGGCGGCGGCCTTCCTCTGGGCGCCACCATGTTCAATGAAAAAACGGCGGAAGTCTACACTCCCGGCACCCACGGCTCCACCTTCGGCGGCAACCCCATCGCCTGCGCCGGCGCCCTGTCCATTATGGAAAGAATCGATGATGACCTCCTTGCTGAAGTGGCAGAAAAAGGGAAGTACATCAAAGATGAATTCACCGGCGCCAAGGGAGTGAAATCAGTGGCCGGCATGGGCCTCATGTGGGGCATTGAACCGGAAAAGGACGTGAAGGAAATCGTTCCCAAACTCCTTGCAAAGGGAGTGGTGGTGCTCACGGCCAAGGAAAAAATCCGCCTCCTGCCGGCCCTCAATATTCCCTGGGATGATTTGAAAAAAGCCGTTTCCATAATGAAGGACATGCTGGCGGAATAACACCTTGTATCTCTTACCTAAAAGAGCCTGTATCAAAGAACAAAACTTTGATACAGGTTCTTTTTCATCCAAAAACTTCTCTTATTCTCCCAGATTTTCCAGAATTTCCGCAGTAGACTTCTTCTCTGCAATGTTATTCATGGCATAATCCATGGCTGCATGCTGCCATTCTTCATTCATGGTTGCCGTACCATCGGTGGCAATAACCACTTTATAACCGTAATCAGCTCCATCTCGACAGGTATGTTCTACTGCCATATTGGCGTTGACACAGGTCGCTATGATGGTATCAACGCCAAGTCTCCGAGGGAGAACTGATCCTTCTCCAAACCGTCAAAAAGCCGCAGTGTTCCGTACACTGCGGCTTTTTTGACGGGATCATTCTATTTCACTATGGTCACCATGGCTCTGGCATGGTGAAGGATGTACTGACTTACGCTGCCCATGACGATGCTCCGCACAGCCCCAAGGCCCCGGCTTCCCATGACGATGAGGTCCGCCTCCGTGTCTTCTGCCACGGAAAGAAGGGTCTGGGGAGGCGCGCCGATACGGACTATCGTATCAAGGCGAATATCCGGCGGCACCTTCCCGGCAAATCGGGAAAGGAGCCTATACCCTTCTTCCATGATTTCCGACGGCACGTAGCCGCTCATGGTGACCTGGTCCAGGGCCGTCATTTTTTCATTCATGTCAACCACATGGGCAAGCACCAGGTCCGCCCCGTACTTTCCTGCCAGGTCCAGGCCGAAGTCAAAGGCCTTGGCCGATTCCGGCGAACCGTCCAAAGGGACCATGATTTTTTTGATTTCCATATGCTGCCTCCTATTCTACAGTCTCCATAGAATTCAGGTAATCTCTACGCACCTTTTCAAAGCGGAAACAGAAGACCACCGCAATGGCCAGAAGGTAAAGGAAGAACGCTCCGATTTCCTGCATGATATCCCCAAATCCGGCACCCCGCATGAGGATATCCCGGACGAAATGGAATTCCCAGGTGAGCGGGAAGAAATGGGACAGTACCTGGGCCCAGTAGGGAATGAAGACCAGCGGCGCTGTCTGCCCGCCCAGGATGAAGCCGCCGGGAATGAAAAGAATCATGCGGCTTGATGCTACGCCGGGGTTGGCGGCGGTCCAGCCGAAGAGGATGCTCATCATGCCAACGCCCCAGATATAGAAAATCTGGAGGCCCATGAAAAGGAGAAAATTGCCGGAAATTACCATATTGCCCCAGATGCGGAGGATAGCCATTCCCACCATAAGGGCCGTCAGGAGGCAGCCCATGTAGGGAAGGATGCGCACCATCAGGTCAAAGGGCGAGCCCTTTTCCAGAAGGGCTTCCCATTTGTGTTCCAGCTTCAGCCTTGGCACCATACCGATGGTGGCAAAGGTGAAGAACATGCTGGAGAAGAAGAAAAGAAAGCCTTCGGTTTCCGAATTGCTTGTACTGCCGCTTGGATTAAAAAGGTAACGGGTGCTCACGGCAAGACCGCCGGAGCTTCCTGATGACCCGGTGCCCATGGCGTTAATTTCCGCGGTCATTTCATTCATGGCTGCCTGGATATCGGCGGTAAGGGCGATATTGGTATAGTCACAGTAAAGGCCGATATTCACCGGCTGTCCCGAATACACATCCCGCTCCAGGTCTTTAGGAAGGCAGATAACCGCATAGGCTTTATCTTCATAGAAGAAATCCTGCGGGTCCGCCGGCGTATAGAGCACATGGCCCACCTTCATGTGGCGGGAAGAGTTAATCATTTCCACCACTTCCTGACTTGTCCTGGAATGGTCCAGATCCACCACCACCACATTCGCATCCCTGGTGTAGTTGTAGCCCATGGCCGCCGTAAAGAACAGGGTAATCACAATGGCCACCACCAGGGACACCTTTTCATAGGGCATGCCCCTTCCTGAAAAAAGGAAATGAATCTCATCTTCCAGTGAACTCATGACGGCTCACCTCCACTGTCATCCCCGGAATGACGCCGGGTACGTGGTCGATGTAGGTACGGATTTGGAAGGCGGTGAGGTCGGCGGAGCTCTTTTCCCTGGACATTTTGAAATCCGCAAACCCCGGCGCCCTGGCCATCAGCCGCACCGTGCCGGGCACCTCTATATTTCCGGACACCGTATGTCCCGTGAGCCGGTCTCCTTCCTTCATCTGTCCCTTTTCCACTTCATTCACATAAATATCATAATAATAGCGGCTGCTCTCCAGAAGAATCACCGGCGTATTGGCGGAAACCATTTCTCCCGCTTTGGCAATGACCTTCAAAATTTTTCCGTCCTCCGGCGCCCGAAGGATGAGCCGCTTCTTATCGACCTCCTTTTGCGCGAGGGCCACCTCCAGCTGCTTCTTCTGCTGTTTCAACGATTCCAGGTCATTGGCCTTGTTATCGGCGCTCTGTCTTTCCTGTGCAATGGTGGGAAGATCAATGTCCTCCGTATTGTCCCTATCCTCTGCACCGCCAAGAAGTTTATGGAGAAGCTCCTGCTGAGCCCGTACATCCGCCTCGGCGGTGCGGAGATTGGCGGTGATGTTATCCATTTCCAGCTGGGAAATAGCGCCTGCCTCCACCAGCTGGAGTTTCCTGTTGTAATCGGAGAGCTTGTTTTCATACACTGCCTGGGACGATGCCAGCACCGCCTTCTGCTGGTCGATCTGCCGGTGAGTTTCCACCTCATCAGTGTCCGCCTTCTGGTAAGCCACATCAATATTTCCTGCCATGGCGCTGATTTCCGCATCCATCTGGGCTATCTGGGAACGGAGCTTCCTGATATCCAGATCCGTGTCCGTTGCGTCCATCACCATGAGCACGTCTCCTTTTTTTACCCGGTCCCCTTCCTTCACATTTTCCGTCAAAAGGCGGCCGCTTACCGAATCGAAGGACACCTTGATCTGCTCTGCCGTGACAATGCCGTCCCTTTTTTCCCTGGCCATGGCCACCGCATCATTTCCCTTGAAAAGGAGCACCACGCCGCAGATGGCAATGAGCCCCAGAAAGAACAATCCGATTTTCACCGGTTTACTGTGAATATTCATTCCGTGCCTCCTTTAGTTAGTCGGCTGATTATATGTGGTTGAAAATACCGGGAACTTTTTACATAAAAATTCCCGGAAACTATCTGCTGTCTCCCTTTATTCATCCACGATTTTGTGGAGGAGCCGCACCAGCTCCTTCTTTTCCTTCTCGTCCAGCTTCCCGATGAGTTTGGAAATCCGTACGTAATGGTCCGGCAGAATGCTGTCCATTTCCTGTCTTCCCTTCTCCGTAAGATACACCAGGCGGGCCCTGCCGTCCGCTTCATCCACCGATTTTCTCACCAGCCCGTCCCGTTCCATGCGGGCAAGCATGACGGAAATGGTAGCTTTCGTCACTCCCGCCATGGCCGCCAGCTTCGACGGCGCCATCCCTTCCTCATGCTGGTGAAGGATAATCATGACACAGAGCTTTCCCTGGGACATATGATACTTCCGCTCCAGGATATCGTCGGTCTTCCCTTTGATTTCTTCTGCCGCCTTCATCACCGTAAGCATGGTAATCACATCGTCGGGATGGATTTCCGGTATCTGTCTGGCATGGGCAGAAAGCTCCTCCCGGGATGGAAATACAAAATTCCTGTACATAAAACCTCCTATAATAGTTAGTGAGCTTACTAAATAAATAGTAACCCACTTGGGGGAAATTGTCAAAGGAAATAAAATTCCTCTTGACTGAAAATAGTCAGGAGTGATATAGTATTTCCAACTTCATAAGGCGATGAAGAGAAGAGTACGCAGGAAAGAAGAGCAAAGAGAGCCCTCACAGGTGAGAAGGGGCCTTGGACAGCCTGCCGAACATGGCCTCCGAGCCTCTCTGCTGAATAGTCAGGCAGACCGGGAATTCCCGTTACAGAAGAGAAGTATCAAGGCAGCGCCGGCGTACTTCATAAGGCTTTTCCGGTGACGGAAAAGTAAACCTGGGTGGTACCACGAACAGAATCCTTCGTCCCTTATGGGAAGAAGGATTTTTTTATTTCACAATGCAAAGCATAGGAGGAGTATCATGAACTACAAGAAGACCCTGATCGCATCTATTGCCGCCCTGGCAGCTGTCGGATTCATCGCAGGCTGCGGAGGAGAGAAGGCAGCAGCTCCTGCCAAGTCCGATTCCGGCAAGGCCGTCACCATTAAAGTAGGCGTTTCCCCCGTTCCCCATGGCGAAATCCTGAATGCCGTAAAGGACCAGCTGGCCAAAGAAGGGGTGAATGTGGAAATCGTGGAATTCACCGATTATGTCCAGCCGAACCTGGCGCTGAACGACAAGAGCCTGGATGCCAACTATTTCCAGCATAAGCCCTACCTGGACGAATTCTGCAAATCCAGAGGCCTGAACCTCACCTCCATCGGCACGGTGCACCTGGAACCGATGGGCGTATACTCCACCAAGATTAAGGATATCAAAACCCTCCCCGACGGTGCCCATGTAGCCATCCCTAACGATCCCACCAACGGCGGCCGTGCCCTGCTGGTTCTCCAGTCCGCCGGCCTCATCAAGCTCCGTGACGGCGCTCCCATTACTGCAACGCCCCAGGATATTGCGGAAAATCCGAAGAACCTGCAGTTCTCCGAACTGGAAGCTCCCCAGCTCCCCCGCTCCCTGGAAGACGCTGACATTGCAGTCATTAACATGAACTTTGCCCTGGAAGCCAAACTGGATCCCAAGAGTGCCATCTACACCGAAAGCTCCGACTCCCCCTATGCCAATATCGTAGCCGTCCGTGCCGGCGATGAAAACCGTCCGGAACTGCAGAAGCTCATGAAAGCACTGAACAGCCAGGAAGCCAAGGATTTCATCAATAAGAAGTACAACGGCTCCATTAAAGCCACATTCTGATCCTCACCCTGCCTTCCAAAAGGCCTTTGAAACTTCACGGAAAAGATGAGAAAGTGAAAATGCTTTCTCATCTTTTTTGATGAAATCATAAGAGCACCCCTGTATTCCTATGATAAGGCAATGAAGAAAATATAAACATAAATTAAATTTATGCGCATTTTTCACATGAAACTTGCATTGTTTCACCGGCTATATTAGACTAATAATGAACAAACAGTACTGTAAATCATTCATAAAACAGGGGAGAACCTTTATGGATCGTCGCCAGCAGAAAACAAGAGCGGCTATTTTCAGCGCGTTCAGTGCCCTTTTGTCAGAAAAGCCCTACTCCAAAATCACCATCCAGGATATCATCGACCGCGCCAACATCGGTAGAAGCACTTTCTATGCCCATTTCCAGGCCAAGGACAATCTTCTCAAGGAAATGTGCGGAGAGCTTTTCGATCATATTATCGAAGGCGTTATGCATGACAACATGCCCAGCGATACCCATACCGCTCCCGGCGTGCCGGATCCCGTATTCTGCCACCTGCTGCAGCACATAGCCGCCAACACCAACCATGTGCGGGACCTCCTCACCTCTGAAAGCAGCGATATATTCCTCCGTTTCTTCAAAGCCAGCCTGAACCGGCTCATTGCCTCCTACCTTTTAAAGGACAGAACTTCCTCCTCTCCTGTGCCGGAAGAATTTCTCCTGAACCATATTTCCGGAAGTTTCGTAGAAATGGTGCAGTGGTGGGTCAGAAGAGACATGAAAGAAAAACCGGAAGAACTGGACGCCTGGTTCCGTGCCGTTATCGAACCCATACTGTAATCATGAAACGCCGCAGCCTGCGGCGTTTTTTTTGATTGACAATACAAACAGCGGGATCCAAAGGGTTCAAAGGGTTCAGAGGGTTCAGAGGGGAAGGTTCTAAAGTTTGACCGGCCCATTCGGGCCGGAGGGTTCTTAAGTTTGACAGCGCCGGTGGGCGCCGAGGGTTGTGGATAGCCGCCGTCCCGGCGGCTATGATTATAGAGTCAGCGTTACGGGACTTGTATTGTGCCACTATTGCTTCCCCGTCATTTCGAGCGGTGGTACAAGCCGGTATTGATTCCATAATTTCGTGGAGCCAGTGAAACGGAGTCGAGAAATCCCCAATAAAGCAGGAAGCGGTCAGCCGGCAGCCGGCAGCTTTCGGCCCCACTGTCCCGCTGTCCCATTGTCCCGCTAACCACCCTCCCTATCCATCTTCCCCCTTTTCACCCCTGCCGATTTAAGCTATAATGATAAAAATATAGCAGGGTCTGTCATGCAAAAAACACTTGACCCTTTGCGGGGAAAGATGTATATTTATCCTTAATACCCTGTTATGGAATTTTTTTATTCAAGGAGGAAATGATGGCAACCTACATTAATGAACCGGCACATACCTTTAATGAATATCTCCTGATTCCGGGATATTCCGATACCAACTGCATTCCTGCAAACGTATCTTTGAAAACACCGCTGGTGAAATTCAAAAAAGGTGAAAAACCGGCTATTACATTAAACATTCCCATGGTTTCTGCAATCATGCAGGCCGTATCCGGTGAAAAGCTGGCAGTAGAACTGGCAAGAAACGGCGGCGTTTCTTTCATCTACGGTTCCCAGACACCGGAAGAGGAAGCAGCCATGGTTGCCAGAGTCAAAGCACAGAAAGCAGGCTTCGTTCCCAGCGACTCCAACCTCTCTCCTGAAAATACACTGGCCGACGTTCTTGCCCTGAAGGCAAAGACCGGCCACTCCACCGTAGCCATTACCGACGACGGCACCTCCGGTGGCAAACTGGTAGGCATCGTTTCCAGCCGTGACTACCGTGTCAGCCGTATGGACAAATCGGAAAAAGTTAAAAATTTCATGACTCCCCTTGAAAAGCTGATTACCGCCAAGTACGGAATCACCCTTTCCGAAGCCAATGACATCATCTGGGACAACAAGATCAACTCCCTGCCCGTCCTTTTCGAAGACGGCAAGCTCTACGGCTTCGTATTCCGCAAGGACTATGACTCCCACCAGGAAAACCCGAACGAAATGCTGGATGCCCAGAAACGCTTCATCGTCGGTGCCGGCATCAACTCCCGGGACTATGAAGAACGGGTGCCGAAGCTGGTAGACGCCGGCGCAGACGTGCTCTGCATCGATTCCTCCGAAGGCTTCTCCGAATGGCAGAAGATTACCCTGAACTGGATTCATGAGAAATACAACGGCAAAGTCAGAGTAGGCGCAGGCAACGTGGTAGACCGTGACGGCTTCCTCTTCCTGGCCAAAGCAGGCGCTGACTTCGTCAAAGTAGGCATCGGCGGCGGCTCCATCTGCATTACCCGTGAAACAAAGGGTATCGGCCGCGGCCAGGCAACCGCCCTCATCGAAGTATGCCAGGCAAGGGACGAATACTACAAGGAAACCGGCATTTACGTACCGGTATGCTCCGACGGCGGCATCGTTTATGACCACCACATCACCCTGGCCCTGGCCATGGGCGCTGACTTCGTCATGCTGGGCAGGTACTTCGCCCGCTTCGACGAATCCCCCACACAGAAGAGAACTGTCGGCGGTACAGTGGTGAAGGAATACTGGGGCGAAGGTTCCAACCGTGCAAGAAACTGGGGGCGCTACGACCTGGACGGTTCCAAGAAACTGGCCTTCGAAGAAGGGGTTGACTCCTACGTTCCCTATGCAGGCCCGCTGAAAGAAAACGTGGAAAAAACCTGCGCCAAGATTAAAGCCACCATGTGCAACTGCGGTGCCATCACCATTCCGGAACTGCAGAAGAAAGCCAAGCTCACCCTGGTCTCCGCTACCTCCATCGTGGAAGGCGGCGCCCACGACGTCATCCGGAAGGAAAAAGACGGCAGCGACCGTTAATTATAATCGCCATACCTATGAAATCAAAAAGGAAGCACTTTGCGAAGTGCTTCCTTTTTTTGCATCAAGGCAGCGGGGTAAAAAAGAGCGGCCCCTTGGAAAGCTCTGATTAAAGCAGCCCTTCCCTTGCAATTCATAAGAGCCCTTTGTAAAATATACATGTATGGGGACGTAGCTCAGCTGGGAGAGCGTGCGGTTCGCATCCGTAAGGTCGAGAGTTCAATCCTCTTCGTCTCCACCATACCATTCCGCCCTGCGGGGCGTTTTTTTTATGGAAAAACGGCATTCTTAAAAGCAGGTTCCATGAATGAATCAGTGTTTTTCCAAGGCTCATGCTGCTTCTTTTTTCCCCACCGCCAGAAAGAATATCCTGTCATACACTTTCTGGTAAAGGAGCATGAAAAGCCCCACTTCCATGGGATAGCAGATGATGTTTTTGATGAGGCGGCTTAAAAAAATGGCACTTGCCGCCTTGTCATAATAAAGCACCAGCCAGAGCGTGTTGAGCCCCAGATGGATGAATACCATCACCAGGAAGAAGGGAATGCACACATAGGAAAGGGTGAGGCGATGTCCATAAAAGAACTTCCCGTAAATCCATCCGGTCAGGAATCCGGACAGCAGAAATCCCGGAAAGAAAATGCTTGTGCCCAGACAGGCGGTGCCGATGAAATCGGAGAGAGCCGCCACCAGACCGCCCTTCCACGGTCCATAGAGGGTACCTGCCAAGGCAATGGGCAGGAAGCCGAAGGTAATTCTTACAAAGGGCGTCTGGATAGCAAAGACATAGGACAAAAGCACCGAGAGTGCCGTAAGAATCCCCAGAATCACCATTTCTTTTTCTCTGTTTTTCTGCATCATAAAAAGACCTCCTTCATGCATGGCTGCATGGAAAAGGTCTCCATGCAGCAGCGGGATGCAGCATGGGCACCGCAAGCAATGCTTTTCGTCCGGATGACAACTCCCCGTCCATCCGGCACTAGGAAAAAGTTTACTTTTCCCGCGCGCCCATACCTACTCTGCCAAATTATTATGATTCAGTATAGCACCCCGGTCAAAAAATGCAATAAAAAAGCCGCCTTGAGGGCAGCTTTTTTATTGGTCATTTTATAAATCAGTACAGCTTGGCGCCGGCGGGAATGTGGCGGTCTACCATGAGGAGGTGGAGTTTTTCTTCCCCTTCTTCATGATGAACGGCGGAAAGGAGCATGCCGCAGGAATCGATGCCCATCATCTTTCTCGGCGGCAGGTTCACGATGGCAATCAGTGTCTTGCCTACCAGGTCTTCCGGTTCATAGTAGGCATGAATGCCGGAAAGGATGATGCGGTCTTCACCGGTACCGTCGTCCAGGGTGAACTTCAGGAGCTTCTTGCTCTTGGGTACTGCTTCGCAGGCTTTGACCTTCACAGCACGGAAGTCGGATTTGCTGAAGGTATCAAAGTCCACATAGTCTTTGAAGAGCGGTTCGATTTCTACTTTGGAGAAATCGATAGGTTCATTGTCTTCCGCCTTTGCCATTTCTTCCGCTTCTCTGGCGGTCTTCTTTTCCAGAGCCGTTTCCGGTTTCATGGCCGGGAAGAGGAGTACGTCGCGGATGGAGGCGGAGTTGGTCATGAGCATGAAAAGACGGTCAAGGCCAATCCCCAGTCCGCCTGTTGGCGGCATGCCGTATTCCAGAGCGGTGAGGAAATCTTCATCGATTGGATGGGCTTCATCATCGCCATGCTTTCTTTCTTCCACCTGCAGTTCGAACCGTTTTCTCTGGTCGATGGGGTCATTTAATTCGGAGAATCCATTTGCCAGTTCGCGGCCGTAAATGTAGGATTCGAAGCGGATGGTATATCTTGGGTCTTTGGGATCCAGCTTGGAAAGGGGGGATACTTCGATAGGATGTTTCGTAATATGAACCGGCTGGATAAGATGTTCTTCCACATAGGAATCAAAGCATTCGGAAAGAATCTTGCCGAATCCGTCGAATTCGCCGTACTCCACATGGAGCTTGTCCGCAATGGCTCTGGCATCTTCGATGGTCTTGCAGGCATCGAAATCTTCGCCGGTGTATTTCTTCACAGCCTCTGCCATGGTGAGTCTGGGCCAGGGCGGGGTTACGTCGATTTCCGTATCTTCATAGGTAAATTTCATGGAGCCGTAGGAAGCCATGGCACAGGCAGCTACAATCTGTTCCGTCTGGTCAATGACATCTTCAATATCCCCATAGGCCTGGTAGGTTTCAATGGCGGTGAATTCCGGATTGTGGCGGGTATCCATGCCTTCATTCCTGAAGTTTCTGGTGATTTCAAAAATCCGTTCATAGCCGCCCACCAGGAGCCGTTTCAGATACAGTTCCGGTGCAATGCGCAGGTACATGGTCATGTCCAGGGCATTGAAATGGGTGGTGAAGGGTTTAGCGTTGGCGCCGCCATAGAGGGGCTGGAGCACCGGCGTTTCCACTTCCAGGAAATCGTGGTCAGTGTACCATTTGCGGATGGCGGCCATCATAGCAGCTCTCTTCACGAAGGTTTCCCGGACTTCCGGGTTCATGATGAGATCCAGGTATCTCTGGCGGTAGCGCTGTTCCTTGTCTGTGAGACCGTGCCATTTTTCCGGCAGCGGACGCAGGGACTTGGAGAGCATGGTGAAATGGATGACCCGTACTGTCAGTTCGCCGGTATGGGTAGTGAATACGGTGCCTTCGATGCCGAGGATATCGCCGATGTCCACCAGCTTGAAGAGGGCCCATTCATTTTCCGAAAGTTCATCTCTCTTGAAATAAACCTGGATGTCGCCACTCTGGTCGCGGATGACGCAGAAAGCAGTCTTTCCCTGTCCGCGGCGGATCATCATTCTGCCGGCAATACGGACATGGGTTCCTTCCTTTTCCAGCTGCTCTGCATTGGCACGGATATCTGCTGCATGGTGGTCCCAGTTGAATTTCTGGCCATAGGGTTCTACGCCCAGGGCACGGATTTTATCCAGCTTTTCACGGCGGATAAGCATCTGGTCATTCAGCTTCGGCCCGCTCTGCTGTTTCTTCTGGTTTTTATTTTCTGTCATTCTGTAACCTCATTTCCTGTCTGCCGAATCAGTCTTCAATCCGGATGACTTTATATTTCAAAACGCCGTTAGGCGCTTCTGCTTCCACCGTGTCGCCGGCTTTAGCACCCATGAGGGCACGTCCCACCGGGGATTCGTTGGAAATACGGCCTTCAAAGGGATTGGATTCCGTAGAACCTACGATGGTTACCTTTTCCTGAAGATGTTCTTCCATGTCTTCGATAACCACTGTGGAACCTACATCCACCCTGTCCTTTGCACTCTTTTCAATGACCTGGGCGGTGCGGATCTGCTGTTCCAGCTGAAGGATGCGGCCTTCCAGGAAAGCCTGGGCATTCTTTGCTTCATCATATTCGGAGTTTTCGGAAAGGTCGCCCATTGCGATGGCGGCTTTCAGACGCTGTGCAATTTCCGCACGTTTGGTGGAACGGAGTTCATCCAGTTCCTTCTGCATTTTTTCAAGGCCTTCTCTGGTGACCAGAGTACGCTGCATTTCTGCCATACCAATCTGCCTCTTTTCTTTAATACATATACATTATATAGACTTTTATAATACTTCCTGCAACAGGGCATATTCCATAGTATATAGCAAAATGAATCCCTGCGTCAAACAATTTACGGAGAGTTTCTATGGCTGCCGCCTCTTTTACAGGAAAAGCTTCTTTTAATACCCATCCATTAAAACTTTCTATAGCCGTGAAGCAGAATAACACAAAAATGACATCTCAGCAGGCTGCTCCTTTTTCTCGTTACCGTCCCTTTACTAAATGTTGACACCAGGCCTTACTTATATGACATTTTACATTTCCCTTACTTATATTTTTGATTTTAATTACTCGTCATTTACCTGATTCCATTCGATAAAATCTGAATAAATTGTACTTTCACCTCTGCAGTGATATAGTGAAATCAATCCTTCATTGGAGGAAAGATCTGTGAAACGAGAGGGCTCTCCATTCCGGACTTCTCTTTCAATACTTCTTTGGGAATGTATTTTTATGTACTAAGGGGATTAAGTATGAAAAAAACATTTGCACTGACCGCTGCTGTGATGACCATGGGCATTTCCGCCTATGCAGCCAATCCGTTTTCCGATGTATCCGCCGATGATTGGGCATACCAGGCGGTAGCCGACCTGTCGGACCAAGGGATTGTAGAAGGTTATCCGGACGGCATGTTCCGGGGCGAAAAAAATATCACCCGTTACGAACTGGCTGAGATTATCGCCCGCCTCATGAGCAAAGAGGACCAGCTGAACGCATCGCAGAAAGCCACACTGGATAAGCTGGCCGGAGAATATGCGGATGAGCTGGCTAACCTGGGTGTACGGGTTTCCAATCTGGAAAAGAAGGTGGGACAGATCTCCTGGTCCGGCGATGCCCGTATGCGTTATCTCAGCGACCCCACCATGGATAAAAAAACAGGAACAAAAACCGGGGATGTATGGGATGGCCGTATCCGCCTCAACGTGAAGGGCAAAGTCAATAAGGATACCTATGTAAAAGGTCGTTTCCTTACCAATATGTATTTCAAAAACGGTAAAAGCGATGACGGCAGCACCACCATGGATCAGTTATTCGTAAATCATTCCTTCGGAAAGGCAGAAGTTCGTCTGGGCCGTCAGCCCATTGTCATCGGCAATCAGAAAGGCTGGCTCTATGGCAAGGCCATCGGCTTTGACGGAGCACGTCTTTCCTATGGAGAAGGAAACTGGAATGGTTCCCTCTCCTATGGTCAGTTCAACGGCGGATGGAACGAGGTCAAAGGGAAAGATGCTCTGGAAGGCGCTGATTTCTTTGCCGCCCAGGCAGGCTATACCACTTCTTCTTTCAAAGCCCATGCAGATTACCTGAAATTTGCAAGCACCACCAATCAGGTGGACAATCCGGAGATTTACGGCGGCGGCATTGATATCCCCCTTGGTCAGAGCCGGTTTGATATTTTTGGAGACTACTATAAAAACAGCTCTGCTAAATCCGACTATGACACCGGCTGGAACGCAGGCATCGGCTACGGAACCATGAAGGCCAAAAAGCCGGGCACCTTCCGCCTTTCCCTGGCCTACATGAATGTGGACCGGGAAGTATACTTCGGCGGCACCATCCTGCAGACCAATTACCTGAACAATCTGGCTGACTCCTTCGGCACCACCAAGAATTCCTCCAAATACAAAGCAGACAGCTTGAAATTCTGGAACCTCATGGGTGATGTATCCCTTATGAAAAACGTTTATCTCCATGGCGAATACGCCTTTGCCGGTTCCGCTACCCACGGAGAGGACCCGGATGACGGCTGGACCCTGTCTCTGAACTACAAGTTTTAAAAGTTAAGGAAAGACTGCATAAAATACGGAAACCCGCCGGGTTTCCGCACCTCTCGGCCATACCGAAAAAGCAGTATTTCTTTGAAAAGGTGCGGTCGGAAAAGGGCTGCACCCTTTTCATCATCAAAGGATGAAGAACTCTTCAATGGAAATCATTTTACATCATATCAATAAGTCTTTTAACAGCACACCGGTCATCCGCAGTATCACCATGACCATACGGGATCACAGTTTTACCACCCTGCTGGGCCCTTCCGGCTGCGGCAAGACCACACTGCTTCGCATGATTTCCGGTCTGGAAATGCCGGATGAGGGGGAAATCTTCCTCGGGTCTTCCTGCGTCTTTTCCAGTGAAAAGCATATCATGGTGCCGCCGGAAAAGCGGAATCTTGCCTGCGTTTTCCAGGATTTCGCCCTCTGGCCCCACATGACTGTCTTTGAAAATGTAGCCTTTGGATTGAGAGCCAGAAATGATATGGACCGTCTGGAAGCCAGGGTAGGCGATGCCCTGCATGCCGTCAATCTGGATGGATTCGAAAACCGATACCCTTCTGAACTGTCCGGCGGGCAGCAGCAGCGGGTTTCCCTGGCCAGGGCTATCGCCCCCCATCCGGCCTGCATCCTGTTTGACGAACCCCTCTCCGCCCTGGACGCCCTGCTTCGCCTGAAAATGAGGATCGAAATCCGAAACCTGGTAAACCGGCTGGGCATCACTGCTGTCTTTGTCACCCACGACCAGGAAGAAGCCATGAGCATGAGTGATGAAATAGCAGTGATTCATCAGGGCTGTATTGAGCAGCAGGGGGTACCGGAATGTCTTTACTTCCATCCTGCCACCCCCTTCACCGCTCGATTCATAGGAAATTCCAACTGGATTGACAGCAGGAATCTTTTCCGTCCTGAAAAGGCTTCCCTCTGCCCCAAAGACGGGTACCGGCAGTTTTCGGCCCGTCTGGACTCCATCCGATTTCTGGGACACACCTATGAGTTTTTCCTGACCCACGGAAATGAACACTGGATATACTGGTCATCCAAGCCATTCAAGGGCACAGGAGAAATTTCCCTTTATGTTCATCCCAAAGATATTATTTCTTTATAAAAGGAGTTAACCATGAAAAACTGGAAAAAGCTGGCCCTTCTGGCCGCCTGCTGTTCACTTGCCCTGACTCTGTCTGCCTGTGGTACGAAGACAGGGCCTGCCTCCTCTGCCGCCTCCAAAGCGGCCGCAGGGGACAAGAAAATCACCGTTTACATGCCCTCTCCTGCCGGTCTTTCTTCCAAACTGGCCAAGGACTATGAAAAGAAAACCGGCACAAAGGTTGAAATTTTCCAGGGTACCACCGGTGAGATTCTTGCCCGGCTGGAAGCGGAAAAAAACAACCAGACCGCCGATGTGGTGGTACTGGCTTCCTGGTCTGACGGTCTGTCCCTGAAGAAAAAGGGCGTCCTTGTTCCCTACAAGCCTAAGGATGCGGACAAAATGGTAATGGATTTCATGGATAAGGATAATGAGCTCACGGGATACAGCGCCTCTGCCGTAGGCGTCATCTACAATAAAAACGTAATTCCTTCTCTTTCGGCAGACTGGAGTGAACTCTCTGATCCGGCCTATAAGGATAATCTGGCCATTCCGGACCCACAGAAATCCGGTGCCTGCAAGGATTTTCTAGCAGGCTACGTGAATGCCAAGGGCTGGGATGCCCTGGAAGGCATGGCAAAAAACGGCATGATTGTTCCCGGAGCCAATAAGGCAGCCCTGGAAGCCGTCACCACCGGTGAAAAGGGTATCCTGGTGGCAGGCGTGGACTACAATGCCTATACTGCCATGAAAAAAGGGGAACCCCTGGCCATTTACTACCCAAAAAGCGGCACCATCGTAAATCCCCGACCGGCTATGATTATGAAAAATGCGCCCCATGAAGAGGAAGCGAAGAAATTCATGGATTACCTTATCTCCGATGATGCGCAGAAACTGGTGGCTGACGCATACCTGATTCCCGGCCGGCAGGATATAGAAGCCAAAGGCACGCCCCTTTCCAAGATTCCTCAGATTCATCCGGATTGGGAGAAAATGATGGCCATTGCATCTGACACAGCAGCAAAACTGAATGAGCTGTGCCGCAAATAAGGACAACCGTCTTGTAATTCCGGCAGTCCCATTCGGCAGGTTCTGCCGCCTGAGGTTGTGATATTATGAACGGACAGAAAAAAATCTCCCTTTCCTATCTCCTGCTGGCCGGCCTCCTTCTGTTTCTTATCCTGTGTCCCCTTCTCACCATCTTTGTCAAAGCCTTTATTATTAATGATGAGCTGAATGTTTCCTACGCTCTTTCCACCATCCTTGAACCGCAGAACGGAAAGATGATAAGGAATTCCCTGCTGCTGGGAGGTGCAGTGGTTATCCTTGCTACCCTGATTTCCCTTCCCCTTTCCTATCTCTTTTCCAGGACCTCTCTGGCAGAGCATCGGTTTTTCGACATTCTTTTCCTCATCCCCTTCATGACTCCGCCCTATATCGCTTCCATGGGATGGATTCTCTTCATGCAGAAGCGGGGCCTTCTGTCCCAGCTGTGCCCGGCTTTGACAGACGGTATACCCCTGTTCTTTTCCTTTGGCGGCCTGGTGCTGGTCATGAGTCTCCATATCTTCCCTTTTATGCTGGTACTTATGAAGAATGCCATGCTCCGCATCCCTTCTTCTCTGGAAGAGGCGGCTGCCGTTTCCGGTGCCGGCTATGGATGCCGTCTTCGAAAAATCTTTTTTCCCCTGCTTACGGGAAACTACGTCATAGGCGCCCTTCTGGTCTTTGTGAAAACCCTTTCAGAATACGGAACGCCCTACACCCTGGGCAAACGAATCGGATTTGATGTTTTCACCACCGATATCCACCGCTATGCCGCCATTGCCCCCATTGACTTCGGAAAGGCAGCCGTACTGGCTTCCCTTTTGGTCACTATCTGCCTCCTCCTGTGGCTGGTGCAGAACTATATCACCGCCACCCACAGCTACGGACTCATCGGCGGTAAAGGGAGCCGGATGAAATATCACGTTCTGTCACCAGTAGGCCAGGGTTTTGCCATTCTGTATATTCTTCTTGTCTTTGCAGTATCCGTAGGCATCCCCTACTTCTCAGTCATATCCACCTCCCTCATCAAGCTCCGTGGATTTGGCTTGGCAGCGGGTAATTTCACCCTGGCCCATTACACGGAACTTTTTACAGAAAGTGACGCAGCCCTCAGTGCCCTGGGCAACAGTTTCTTCCTGGGTATCACTTCCGCCACCCTGTGTGCCCTTCTGGGTACAGTCATCGTTCTTACCGTGCGGCAGATCAAAGGAAATGGGGGAAAGCTGCTGGAAGCAATAAGCCTGATTCCGGAAATGCTGCCGGGTATCGTGCTCGTTATCGGTCTCATGCTGTTCTGGAATGATATCTACGATTTCCTTCCCCTGTACAACACCCTGGGAATCATGGTCATCACCTATACAGCCCTCTTCCTTCCTTACACGGTGCAGTACGTCACATCCGCCTCCAGCCAGCTCAGCGAAAGCCTTCTGGAGGCAGGGCGAATATTCGGCGCCTCCCGCTGGTATATTTTCCGTCACATTACCTGCCCCCTCATTGCCAGAGGCATTGCAGCCGGATGGATGATGACTTTCATCATCGCCGTCCGGGAGCTGGTGGCACCAAGCCTTATCGCTCCGCCGGATACACTGGTCATTTCTACTTTCATCATGAGGGAATTCGAACAGGGCAGCGTATCCCTGGGTATGTCCATGGCGGTACTGTGCATCCTCTTTACCACCATCTCCCTGTTTGCTGTAAAACGGTTTGCCTCTCGATTGAAATAAAAGATAAGAACTGATTTTTCCGTAGTCATTGAACCCTAAGCCCGGACCCTGTCCGGGCTTTTTGCCTGTCTGGAACAGACAGCGGGAGAACGCATACGCCATTATAAAATTATTTTCTAAGAAGCAAAAGAAAAAATATTTCATTCTCATTACAATCTATATATTCTCATTTGTTCTGTGCATTTTGCCCATTTGGGGCAATCTGGGACCCTGTGGGGCTATTTGGGGTGGTACTGGGGTAATAGCCATTTGCGCCTCTGCAGCGAAAATGTATATTATCTCAATAATTCTGTATTTATATGCATTATATTCACTTTCCTTTTCTCAGCAGAAACCCCGGAAGGGCCATGGTATGGGCTCTCCGGGGTTTTGCTCATTTCAGCTATGAAATTTCACAATACATCATGATGTATCATGCCAATCCATGGCAAAACAGGATAGCCATGTTTTTGCGCCTTTTATCTCCGTTTTTCTTCAAAGTTCTCAAAAGTCCATATGAGTTCGATACAAAATCTCCTGAAAAATTTTTGCAAAAAAGTCTTGTCATATGATTTCATTTATGGTATATTGCAGTAAATAAAAATTCATCGCGCCCTGCCCCGTGTGCAGTTGAGCAGCGAACCGTTACCTGGTAACGGATGGTTTTCTTTATGCCCTGTTTCTTTCACCTTTATAGAAAGCAAATGGGGTTCATGCATGCCTTGATGATTTCATGACTGCATCATCCGGTTTACCCCGGGACAATATTTTTCCCCCAACGCGAGTTTCATGCGATTTGGATTAAGAAAGAAGGGAACAACCTTGTCTAAGAGCAAAAAAATGGGAGTGGTACAGCTCACAACAGTAACAGCCATCAACATGATGGGATCCGGTATTATTCTTCTTCCCGCCACATTGGCGGAAATCGGAACCGTTTCGATTTTTGCATGGATTCTGGCCTCCATCGGCGCCACCATCCTTGCCTATGCCTTTGCCCGCTGCGGCATGCATACCTCCAAAGTAGGCGGCATGGGCGGCTACGCAGAATACCGTTTCGGCAGAGCAGGAAATTTCCTTTCCAACTTCTGCTACACCATTTCATTGATTATTGCTAATGCAGCCATTGCCAGCGGCGTCGTCAGCTACGGCTCCTACGTGTTCGGCCTCACCCTTTCCCCTGTGGAAGTGTGCATGGCCACCATCGGTGTCCTCATCCTGGCAGCCACCATCAGTCTGGTAGGCCCCAAGAAATTCGGCAAATTCAGTTCTCTCGGCGTTTTTTGTGTCGTATCTCCAGTGGTAGGCCTTCTCCTCTGCGGCTTCTTCTTCTTTGATACCGGTATCTATACAGAAGCCTGGAACCCCGGAAACCTGCCATTCTATGAAACCATGAAAAGCTCCATTGCCGTCATTATCTGGGCTTTCCTTGGACTGGAAACTGCCTGCGCCAATTCGGACACTGTGGAAAATCCGGAAAAAAATGTGCCTATCGCCGTACTGGCCGGTACTCTTCTGGCAGGTGCCTGCTACACCACTTCCACTGCTATCATCGGCGGCCTTGTGCCTTACCAGGAACTCATGAAATCTGGAGCTCCTTTCGGTCTGGCCTATGCTACCATGTTCGGAGACAAGGCAGGATACATTGTTTCCTGCATGCTTGTATGCTCCTGCTTCGTATCCCTTACAGCATGGCAGTTCACCGTTTCCGAAGTAGCAAGAGAAGCTTCCTCCATCGGTCTTTTCCCGAAATTCCTGTCCAAGGTCAACCGTTTCCGTTCCCCCTATGTGGCCATCGGATCCCTGGTAGCCATCCAGGTCATCATGACCCTCTCCACCATGAGCCCCACCCTCTTGAAACAGTTCAATGTGCTCATTAACCTGGCAGTCATGATCAACCTCATTCCATACCTTCTTGCCATGGCCGCTGTAGCCGACCTGCAGAAGGCGGAAGGCATTCCTGCCGATAAGGCAAGACTGGCAAATATGGCTGCCATCGTAGGCGGTATCTACAGCTGCTACGCTGTATACGGCTGCGGCTGGACCGTCATTCTGGAAGGCGCCTTCGTCACCGCCATGGGACTTGTAGTCTACGCCCTTATCTCTTCCCGCCTCCGCTATGCGCCGGCAGCCAGAGTTTCCACGTATCCGCCTATTGATAAGAAATAAGAAATAGAAACTCCTTCGGATTCATCCGGAGGAGTTTTTTAGTGGGACAGTGAGACGGTCAGACGGTCAGACGGTCAGACGGTCAGACGATGGATGTCTGGGTCCCCTATCTGCGTTAAGGAAGCGCTGATTAAATCGTTATCGGATTTCATTCTTGAATTTTTATTCAATGCAAGGAATAAGTCGACGCGAATAGCGAGCTATTTAAGGAGACTTATGACGAAGCATTGGATAAAAATTCATATGAAATTCGATTCTGCGAATTAATCAGTGCTTCCTTAAGTCTCCATTTGACAAAGGTTCTGCGCCATGATACAGTATACACATCTTCATATGAAACTCTTCCCTGTCACCGGATAGGGAGCAAAGAGGGTTTATTCCTGCTGCAGGTGGATACGGCTTGTCCGTTGAAAGGCAGGAATAAACCCTCTTTTTTTTACAGGAGGCTATAACCATGAACATTAAACCCTTTGCCGTAGAAGAATGGATGAATGCCTACGAAACAGGCGCCAGGTACAATATTGCAGAAACCTGCGTAGATTCCATTTCCCTGGATGAACTTTTTGAACTGTCCGGAACCGATAAGGAAGCATTCCTTAATACGCTCTGCGCCCGCCGTCTCACCTATGGTGCCATTGAAGGCTCCTCCAGTTTGAAGGAAGGCATTGCGTCTCTCTACCGCACCATAGCACCCCAGGAAATCGTACCCACCCATGGCGCTTCCGGCGGAAACCATCATGTTTTCTATTCTCTCATCAATCCGGGAGACAAGGTGATTTCCATTATGCCTTCCTACCAGCAGCTTTACTCCATTCCTGCTTCCCTGGGGGCCGATGTAAAAATCATGCATTTAAAAAAGGAAAAGGGATATCTCCCCGATGTGGATGAACTGAAAAAAATGGCGGAAGGCGGCGTGAAAATGATCTGCCTCAACAACCCCAATAATCCCACCGGTGCTTTGATTCCCGAGGAAATCCTTGAGGAAGTCATTCAGATTGCCAAAGACTCTGACGCCTACCTTCTGGTAGATGAAGTTTACCGTCACCTCACCCAGTCCGATGACTGGCAGCCTTCCATTGTGGATATGTATGAAAAAGGGATTTCCACTTCCTCCATGTCCAAAGTCTTTTCCCTGGCCGGCGTCCGGCTGGGATGGATTGCCACCCATGACAAAGACGCACTGAAGCAGATGTGGTCCCACAGGGATTACAACCTCATCAGCTGCGGCATGATTGATGATGCCATTGCTGCCCTGGCACTGAAATCAAAGGAAGCAATCCTTAAGAGAAATAAAAAAATCATCCGGGAAAATCTGGCTGTCCTGGATGAATGGATTGAAAAGGAGCCCCGCCTTTCCTATGTAAAGCCGGAGGCCGGCACTACCGCCCTTGTCTACTATGATTTCCCGGTAGATTCCTATACCCTCTGCCGGCAGATGTATGATGCCTGCGGCGCCTTCGTAACCCCCGGCGACTGCTTCGATGAACCCTGTTCCATGCGTATCGGCTACGCCGCCGACAGGGACACATTAGAAAAGGGCCTTAAAGCCATGAGCACCTTCTTCCGCTCCCTGGAGACAAAATAATTCTCTATCTATTATCTATCTCCTGCCATCTTACTCCCCTTGCCTTTTCCTCTGCCATATGATAGACTGCAGACAATAAAACCGTTATGGTTGTGGATTTTTTCAGATGATTCTGTTTTCGCCGCACAGTACTTCAGAGAAGTGCTGTGCTTTTCTTTTGGAGGAAATCATGCACAAGGGATTCTATGCACTTATTGTATTTTCTGCCGGCGCCTGCTACGGGGTGCTGTCCACCTTCGTGAAAATGGCCTATGCCGCCGGTCTCACCCTCACCGATGTGAGCGGCATGCAGTGCCTTTTCGGCATGCTCTTCCTGTGGCTGGCCGCCCTTTTCACCGTGAAGAGGAGGCCCTCCCCATTCCGGATTCTTTCCCTTGCCGCCATCGGCATTCCCATGGCCCTTACCACCATTTTCTACTATCATTCCCTGGAAACTTTATCCGCCTCCATGGCTGTGGTCTTTCTCTTTCAGTCCATATGGATGGGGACGGCAGCGGAATCCCTGATTTTCAGGAAACTTCCCGGAAAGAAACAGCTGCTTTCCATCCTTTTCTGCCTTTCCGGTACCTTTTTTGCCGCAGGTCTTGCAGAAGAAGGAACTCAGTTCTCCCTTTCCTCCGGCATGGTATGGGGCATTCTTTCCGCCCTTTCCTATACGGTCATGATGACTGCCAGCTCCCTTCTCGGGAAAGGCATTCCTCCTGCCCTGAAGGGCGCCCTCATGTCCACCGGTGATACTGTCCTTACTTTTATCCTCCTTCCGCCCCTCTTCCTTTGGGACGCCTCTTCCTGGCCTTTGCTCATGCCCTTCGGCCTTATCCTTGGCATTTTCGGCGTAGCCCTGCCGCCCTTTCTTCTGGCCTGGGGCATGCCCCATGTGGGGCCGGGACTGGGCACTATCCTGGCAGCCTCGGAACTTCCTGTCGCCCTCCTCATGGCCCTTATGGTACTGGGCGAATCCGTCACTCCCGTCCAGTGGGCCGGTATCCTCATGATAGGAGCCGGTATGGTGGTGGGGAATATCAGAAATGCAAAGGGTTCATAAGGTTCAGAGGGTTGTGGCATCACCTGCGGCGATGAGTATATGCTGCCTTTCCTGTCTCATTGTCCCACTGTCTCACTGTCTCACTGTCCCACTGTCTCACTAACCCACTATCCCACTAGTACACTGTTATGAAGTGACTTTTGTCAAGCCCCAATTAGCCCCTTATAC